>JBPCOJ010000087.1:0-17097 GCA_051000345.1 Pyrinomonadaceae bacterium
CATCGCGCCACAAACCGTAGAGCGTGCCGCCGGGACGCACCATATTGCCGCGCGCTTCCGGGTGCGCGAAGGTTCCGGCGCTGTTCGCCAAATCCAGATAAGTCGGATTGAAGCCGCGCGCGCGAAATAAATTAACGGCGTCGTTGAAGCGCGTCACTTGCTCGTTCGTAAAGCAATCGCGTTCGGGTTCGTCTGCCGCCGCGAAGTGCGTCATCATGCCGTCCACGCGAATGTTCTTGAAAGCGAGTAGTGCATTGGCGAATTCGTTTGCCGCGTCGTAGCGCACGCCGAGCCTGCCCATGCCCGTGTCGATCTTCACATGAACATCAGCGACTAAGCCCGCATCCCGCGCGGCGCGATCAAGTTTCTCCGCCATTTCCGTGCGATAAATGACGGGCACGATATTGTGACTAATGCACGCCGCTTCCTGCCCGTCCCAGAATCCGCCGAGCGACAAAATGGGTTGCCGTATATTTCCTTCCAGCCGCAACTGCATCGCTTCTTCCGGCAATGCGACAGCGAACCACTCCGCGCCTTCTTCGCTTAATCTACGCGCGCAAGCCACCGCGCCGTGACCGTAAGCGTCCGCTTTGACGACTGCCATTACCTTGACGCCGTTCCCGACAAGGCCGCGTATCGCATGAAAGTTTGCGGCAAGCGAATCCAAGTCAATGTCTGTCCATGTCGGACGACGCGCAAACATCTCTGCATCGAGAATCTTCGGCGCGTCGTTTGCGGCGTCGTTCTTTTTTGCTGCGTCTGAATCAAACATAGCGGTTCGCGTTCAACGCTCGCTTTGCAGTCAAGCATGAACTTAAGAAGTTATTCGGAGAACTCTGTGTATGAACGGTTTTGTGTATGAATAATTTGATCTTACTCGCGCCACATATTTTCAAAGCGTGTGAACTCTTTGAGAAAGGCGAGCTTGGCTGTTCCTGTCGGGCCGTTGCGTTGCTTGGCAACGATGATCTCCGCGATGCCTGCGTTTTCTTCCGTGCGGTTGTACTGCTCTTCGCGGTAGATAAACGCCACCACGTCCGCATCCTGCTCTATTGCTCCTGATTCACGTAAATCCGCGAGTTGCGGGCGGTGGTCTGTGCGTGCTTCAGGCGCGCGAGAGAGTTGCGAAAGCGCGACGAGCGGCACGTTGAGTTCCTTCGCAAGTCCTTTCAATTCACGCGAGATTTGCGAGACTTCCTGCTGGCGCGATTCCGAGCGCCTGCTTGAGCCGGACATGAGTTGCAAGTAATCTACGATGATTAGATCGAGCCGCTTGTGTTCCGCCGCAAGGCGTCTGGATTTGGCGCGCATCTCCAGCACAGAGATGCCGGGCGTGTCGTCAATAAAGATTTTTGTTTCAGCCAATGTTCCGAGCGCCTGCGCAAGTCTACCCCATTCTTCACGCGCGAGAAACCCGCTGCGAAAACGATGCGCGTCAACGCGGCCTTCCGAGCACAGCATACGCATCACGAGCGATTCCTTCGACATCTCCAGCGAGAACACACCGATCACAGCCTGTGCTTGAATCGCCGCATTTTGCGCGAGCGTCAGACAAAGAGCCGTCTTGCCCATTGAAGGTCTCGCGGCAACGATAATCAAGTCAGAAGGCTGCAAGCCGGAAGTCATCGCGTCGAGTTCCTGAAAGCCTGTGGTGAGACCCGTTATCATCGCGGAGCGCCCGGCCATCTCTTGAACCTTTTCGAGAATGGAATCGGCGATTGGCTTGACGTGCGCGAAGCCCTGTCTGGTGCGTTCGTCCGCGAGGGCGAAGATGGCTTGCTCTGCGTGGTCTAAAATTATTTCCGCTTCGTCTTCTTCCTCCAAAGCTTCGCTGGTGACTTTGTTGGCGACCTTGACGAGCTGGCGAAGCAAGGATTTATCGCGGACGATCTTGGCGTAGGCGGCGACGTTCGTGAAATGCGGCAGCCCGTAAGTAAGATTGGTGATGAAGGTCAGGCCGCCGACGGATTCCAACTCTCCCGCGCGGCGAAGTTCTTCGCTGATTAAAATCGAATTAATTTCCGAGCCGCGTTCGGAAAGCGCGACCATCGTCAGGAAAACGCGCCTGTGTGAAGGCACATAAAAGTCTTCCGGCTTTAAGAGTTCAATCGCCTGATTGACGAGCGCGTTATCGAGCAGAACCGCGCCTAAGATAGCGCGCTCGGCCTCGCTGCTGTTGGGCAGCGGCTTCTCCAGCATTTGATCGCGCGGCGCATTGGCAATGTAGTTTGACATCTAAAACCGTTTTATGAAGCAGGGATAGCAGGAATGATGAACGAAAATAAAAGGCCGCAAGTCGCGCGCAGTTCACACTCCGAAATTCGTCGGAGTGTGAGATGCGCAACGGCTTGCAGCCGCGAACTATACTACAAGGCGCGGGACTCGAACAACGGCAATCCGTCGCGCCCGAATCCCGCGCCTTTTTGATTAAGGATTAACCGTTTTCTGTTTCACCCGCACTTGCTTCCGGCTCTGCCGCAGGCGTCGCTGGCTGGGTTTCCGCAGTCGTCGCCGGAACAGAAGCAGCAGCGGTTTGCGCGCCGCCCTCATTCTCGACTGTGACGGGAATCTCGACAATCACTTCGCGGTGCAGGCGCACAGGCACTGTAAAGTCGCCTGTTTCCTTGATCGCGTCGCGCAAGGTAATGCGGCGGCGATCAATTTCGTAGCCTTTTTCCTTTAAGGCTTCGTGAATGTCCATCGAAGTCACGGAGCCGTAAAGAATGCCGTGCTCGCCGACTTTGCGCGCGAAGGTCAAGCGAAGCTGGCGCATTTGATTGGCCTGTGCTTCGGCAGTGCCGCGTTCCTTTGCTTCTTTTTTGAGAAGCGCGGCGCGTTCCTGTTCGATCTGCTTGACGTTGCCGGAGTTGGCTTGAACGGCGAGCTTGCGCGGCAGCAAATAATTGCGCGCGTAGCCCGCTTTGACGCGCACGATTTCGCCGCGCGCGCCCAAGTTGTCGATGTCTTCCCGTAAGAGAATTTGTGTGCTTGCCATTTCTTTGTGCGCTCCTTTTTTAAGCTGTGGCGTAGGGAAGAAGCGCGATGTTGCGCGCACGTTTGATGGCTTCGGCGAGCATACGTTGATGCGTCGCGCAGGAGCCGGAAATGCGGCGCGGTAGAATTTTGCCGCGCTCTGGAATGTAATTTTGTAAAAGCTTTGTGTCCTTGAAGTCGATCAAATCGACTTTGTCGAGACAAAAGCGGCAGACTTTGCGGCGGTGCATACGCCGTCCGCCGGGGCCGCCGCGACCACCACCGCCGCCGCGCGAATCGCCGCGACCACCACCACCGCGCGAATCTCTGTCATCGTTGCGATCAAAGCTGTCGCTGCGCTCGCGGTCATCATTGTAATTTCTTGACATAACTTTTCTTTATCCTCAATCAAAGGCACGCTGCCGCTCAAGCGTAAAGTTTTCTCGCGTTGGTCACTCCAACACGAAAAGCGAGCAGCACAAGCGTCGCCGGTTAAATCAATAACAGATACAGATGAACGCGCCGTTAAGCTTCGTCGTCTCTGCCGGGTGCGTTGCCGCCACCACTGCTGCCCATGCCGCCGTCGCGCCGCTCTCCGCCTGCGTTGTTCGATGACGCCGCAAAGGGACGCTTGCTGGCACGGCGTGCGCGCTTGGCTTTGAACTTTTCGGCGCGCTGGCGATCTTCATCAACGCGCACAGTCATGTAGCGAACAACTTGATCGTTGACGCGCATACGGCGTTCGAGTTCCGCGATTTCGCCGCCCGTGCCTTCGATCTCCAGCAGCACGTAATTGCCTTCGCGCTTGTGGTTGATCTCGTATGCGAGCTGGCGTCGTCCCATGTTCTCGTTCTTGGTGATTGTGCCGCCCTGATCCGTGATGATCTGTTGAAAGCTTTCGCTCAGGCGCGTGACTTCATCCTCGACCACATCGGGGTCAATGATAAACATTACTTCGTAAACTCTAGGTGCTGCCAAAATTCATCCTCCTTATGGATGTCAAGCCTCATGTATGAAGCAAGAAGGTGGGAACAGTTTTCAGTAATCAGTTTTCAGTGCTGGCTGAAAACTTAAAACTTGAAACTGTTCTTTCAGTTGTATTGCGCCATTGCCTTCTCGATGCCGTCGCGTAGGACGGCGCGGAAAGCGTCGGCGCTTCGCTCTAAAATTATTTGCAGTTCGCTGCGTTCATGGCGCGAGAATTCATCGAGAACGTAGCGCGCCGTGTCTGTTATCGGATGATCCGCGCCGATGCCTATGCGCAGGCGGATAAACTCGTCGGTCTTGATCGAAGCGATGATCGACTTAAGACCATTATGGCCGCCCGCCGAACCGCGCGCGCGCAGTCTCAAAGTGCCGAACGGCAACGCGAGATCATCACTGATAACGATTAAATCTTGTGCCGGTTTAAGTTTCGGCTCTTGCTTGCCGAGCAGACAAGCGATTGATTCGCCGCTCAAATTCATAAACGTCTGCGGCTTAATCAATTCAATTGTTTCATTCCCGATGAGCGCGCGCCCGACGAGTGCGCGGCAGTCCTTGCGCCTGACTTGCGCGCCTGCTTCACGCGCCAGCAAATCGACGAGCATGAAACCCAGATTGTGGCGCGTCCATTCATACTGCGCGCCCGGATTCCCTAGACCGACGACGAAACGCATTACGATTTACGATTGCGGATGGCGGATTGACGATTGAAAAAAACAGCCATTTAATTATCGATCTTCAGTCCTTATGTAATCGCCAGTCCGCAATTGCAAATTCCTTTACTCTTCGTCGTCCTTCTTGCCTTTGCCGATTACTTCCGGCTCGGCGGGTGTCTCTTCCGTACCCTCTGCAACTTCGACAACCGGCTCCGGCTCGTCGCGGACGATGCCGACGGTGGCGATTACCGTTTCCGGCTCGGAGATAATCTCGACGCCTTCGGTCACGGGAATATCCGAAACGTGCAGCACGTCGTGGACTTTCATGTTCGAGACATCGACGTTGATCGCTTCGGGAATATCGCGCGGGCGGCAGCGAATCTTGATCTCGCGTTCGATTTGGTCGAGCACGCCTTCTTCTTCGAGCACGCCGACGGGGTCGCCCGTCAAATGCAGCGACACGGTGACTTCGATTTTCTGGCCGCGCACGAGCCTACGCAAATCGGCATGAATGAGTCGCCCGCGCACGGGATCGATTTGCCGGTCAAGGAACATTACTTCGCTCGCGTCCAGCCCCGCGATGTCGAGCGTAAAAATCGTGTTGTGTCCGGTGTCGGAACGCAGGATCGCAGCCAAGTCACGCAAGGGCGCAGTGGCGGAAACGGAGTCGCCTTCACCGCCGTAAATTGTGAGCGGAACAAGCCCCTCACGACGCACGCGACGCGAATCGTTTTTGCCGCGTCCTTCGCGCTTCTCCGCGCGGACTGTGATTTCTTTTCTTTCTGCCATAACTCTTTCGCTTTCTCCATTCAACATCCGGCGCTCGAACCTTCGACGGCGTCAATGAAAATCATCGACAATCAAAAGCTTCAATGCCGAACGCGATTATGCGGTTCAGTGTTTGCCCTTCGTCAGACGAAGAGCGAAGAGACGCTCGTCTCCTCGTGGATCGACTTGATCGCCTTCGCTAGAAGCGGCGCGATGCTCAAGGTCTTAATATTTTTCATTTCGCACGCATTATCGTGCAAAGGAATCGTGTTGGTGATGACCATCTGCTCGATGTCCGACGCGGCTAGTTGCTCGCAGGCTTTGCCCGACAAAACGGCGTGCGTAAAGCAAGCATGAATGCGTTCGGCTCCGGCAATTTTCAAAGCCTTCGCAACCTTCGTCAAAGAACCGCCCGTATCGCACATATCATCGACAATCAAACAACTGCGCCCGCGCACATCACCCACCACGTTCATCACTTCCGCGACATTCGCGCGCTCACGTCGCTTATCGCAAATCGCCAGCCGCGCATCGAGGCGTTTCGCGTAGGCGCGCGCGCGTTCGGCTCCGCCCGTGTCCGGCGCGACGACCGTCAAATCCGGCAAGGGATTCGCTTGATAATAGCCGATCATCACAGGCGCGGCGTACAAGTGATCCACAGGAATATCAAAGAAGCCCTGAATCTGTGCCGCGTGCAAATCCATCGTCAACACGCGATCCGCTCCGGCGGTGGCAATCAAATTTGCGACTAGCTTCGCTGAAATCGGAACGCGCGGGCGATCCTTTTTATCTGAACGCGCGTAGCCGTAATAAGGCAGCACTGCCGTCACGCGCTCGGCTGATGAACGGCGAAACGCATCCAGCATGATGAGCAATTCCATCAAATTCTCATCAGTCGGCGGGCATGTCGGCTGCACGATAAAGACATCGCCGCCGCGCACGTTTTCGTCGATCTGAAAATTAAACTCGCCGTCGGAAAATCGTTCCGCGATGGCGCGTCCCGGATCGCAACCCAAGTGGTGGCAAATCTCTTCGGCGAGCGCGCGGTTCGCATTGCCCGTAAAGACTTTGATGCCGCCGGTTGTTCCCATAATCAGTGGTCAGTGGTTGGTGGTCGGTAGTCAGTTAAAAGCTAAAATCCGGTCACTGATTACTGCTCGCTGTCCACTATAGTATTGGCTGGGGCGGGAGGATTCGAACCTACGAATGCCGGATTCAAAGTCCGGTGCCTTACCACTTGGCGACGCCCCAACATATTTTTATTGTCAATTACGAACGAAGCACTGCACTGCATGTTCCGAGTGCCGCGTAATACTCTTCGCGCGCGAGCGTTTCGCACTTGAAAATTTGCCACCCGGTTTCGCCTTCGAGTTGCGATGCCGCTTGCTGCCGCTTTGATTCATCCTCGAAAACGCCGAACACGCACGCACCGCTGCCGGAAAGCAAAGCGTTTCGCGCGCCCGCTTTTATTATCAAATCTCGCGCGCGCTCGATCTCCGGTTCGAGACGGAAAACCACCGGCTCGAAGTCGTTGTAAAGCACTTCCGGTAGCGAATACGTGGAAGTATCGTTCTCGCGCGAATCAAAAAGAATAATGTCGCTTTTTCCCTTTGTCAAGGAACGCTCGTCCAACGCTTTATACGCCGCCGCAGTGGAAACTCCGGCGCGCGGCTTAACGATCAACAAACGATGCGTTTCGACATCCTGAAGCGCGGCGACTTTCGTGCCGAGACCTGTGCCGAGCGCCGTTCCGCCGACGAAAAAGAAAGGCACGTCGGCGCCTATCCGAGCGCCGATGCGCATCAATTCATCAGGGGATAAAATCAGATTCCAGAGCTGCGCGAAGCCGAGCAGCGCGACGGCAGCATTGCTCGATCCGCCGCCGAGACCGCCCATCGCCGGAATGCGTTTATGGAGCGAAACAATCGCGCCTTTTTCAACGTGGTGCTTTTGCTGTAAAGCGCGCGCGGCGCGCATCACTAAATTCCCTTCATCGAGCGGAACGTCCGGCGAATTGCATTCGAGTTGGATTCGATTGTCTGCGGCGGGCGCGAACGAGAGCGTGTCGTGAAGCGTGATAGTTTGAAAAGTCGTGCGCAGATCGTGATAGCCGTCCGCGCGCTGACCAAGCACGCGCAACGTCCAGTTGATTTTGGCGAAGGACGGAAGCGTGAACCCGTTGCTGAACATAGAAAAAGGACGGCTCGGTTTTTAGAATGGCGAGCCGCCCTCTTTAATTGTTCGATGTGAACTGTTAGGGAAAGTCAGCGCGCAGCGAAAACTTGCGTGAAGAAAATTCTACCATCAGCGGCGCGCGCCACGCCAAGACCCGCGCGCGAAAATTGATTGTTCAGAATATTCGTGCGGTGCTTTGTCGATTTCATCCAACGCTCAACGGCAAAAGCGGCAGGATCATCATAACCTTGATTGTACGAGATGTTTTCGCCGAGCGCCTGCCAGCCGTAGATGTCGCAAGCATGTGCGCGCGCAACTACATCCTGTCCGTCCGGCCCGACGTGGTTGAAAAAGTCTTGCGTCGCCATGTGCTCCGAGTGAATGCGCGCCATACGCGTCAATTCCGCGTCCCACACAAACGGCTGCTCGTTGTTGGCGATGCGCTGCTCGTTAATCATATCGAAGGCGCGCCGTTCGACGCTCGTCGCGGCAGTCATCAACGCGGCAGCGGCGGCAACGCGGACGGGCGCTGTGATGGCGATTGCTATGGGCTTAGAGTTTGCTGCAATCAGCGTTGCGCGCGGGCGCGTGACAGTAGGAACAGCGTCGGCGTTAGTACGCGAAATAGTTGTGGTGGAAGGACGTATGGAGCCAATAAGACGCGCGACAGGACGCGGCGGCGGGGCGCTATCTCCGTTGCCTTTCGCCAGCGCCACGACAGCAGATTGCGTGATATAGCAAAAACAGATTATCAATAAGAGGCAAATGTGCCGGAGCGAAACATGGGGGAACAACTTGTTTTTTTTCACAGGGGGAAACTCCATATTCGTAAATCGCTTCAGTTGTGGAAGATTCGTTTGAGAAGGTCTTGGGGAAGACTCGCCTCAACTTGTCGATTTACATAATATTACTTGTTTTAACATTGGTCAACAATTTTATTCTGATTTCATCTTTTAATTTACCTGAAGGATTGCGCATAAACCTTATACGTTGCAGACATTATACTTATAGTCAGCGTGAAGTTAAATTTTGAATTATAAAACAGGATTACAAATAACTTTTATGAGGTAACTCTACTGTGATTTGTTTTTTAATTTAGCGGTCAGGCGTGCGGTGTCTGTAGAGTCGACTGCCAAAGCGAGGGCTTTTTGCCAAGCGGCGCGTGCAAGGGCAATTTTGCCTTGTCGTTCGTAAAGGTCGCCCAAATGTTCTTGAATCGTGGTTGACGTAGAATCGCGTTTGGCGGCTTCAATTAGATTACGTTCGGCTTCGTCCAGCTTGCCGAGTTTGAAATAAGCCCAACCGAGGCTGTCCAGATATGAGGAATTGTAGGGTTCGGCGCGGACAGCACCTTGAATCAAGGAAAGGGCTTCGGGAAGTTTTTCGTTGCGCTCGATTAAGAAATAGCCGAGATTATTGAGCGCGGTGGCGTTGTCAGGCTCCTGCGCGAGCACGCGGCGCAGTGAGTCTTCAGAGGATTTCGGATCGCCCGCGCGCTCCTGTGCGGAAGAAAGCGCGATGAGAGCGTCCGTTAAAAGACGCGTGTTTCCCGAAGCAGTCGCTATTTCAAGAGTCTTGCGCGCGGCCTCGACAGCCTCTCGTCCACGTCCTGCCTGCGTGTACAGAGCGCTAATAATGCGGTAGGTCAGAAAATCCTGCGGCGAATTGTTAAGGCGCAGGCGCAGCAGCGCGACAGCTTCATCGACGCGCCCGATGTCTGTCAGCGTTTGTGCTTCGAGGCTCAAGAATTGCGGTTGTTTTGGAAAGCGCAGGCGCGCCGCGTGTGCTGCATCGTAGGCTTCACGACGTTTGCCCTGACCACGCAGAAGCTCTATTTGCTGCGCGTCCGGCGATGGGTCGATTGCGCCGAGCACCAAGCGCATACGCTCGATGGTCGCCAGCGCATCGCTTGTGCGCCCGGCGCTTTTTTGCAGAGTGATAATCTCCTCAAACAATCCTGCGGCAAGCTCTCTTTGGTTCGGCGAAGCAAGCGGCGCATCGTTTATGCCGCGCTCCTTTAGCAAGCCTTGATAGACGGCGATGGCTTCGTCGTAGCGCGCGGCGTCGGCGTATAGCTGCGCCAGCGAGAGGCGCAACTGCTGTCGATCCTGATCGGCCTTATCGATTTTCGACACGCGCGCGGCGGCATTTCTTAAAGTGGCAACGGCATCATCGACGCGATTCGCGCGCGCCTGTGTGCGTGCGAGAAGCTGCACCAATGCAATGTTGGATTCATCGGCGGCAACCATGCGTTTTAATTCAACGAGGTAATTAACGCTGTTGCTGCTGCTTCCGGCTTCAAAAGCGCGCCCCAAGAGTTGCACATACTCTTTGTTGCCGGGAGAGAGCGAGACGGCGCGGCGAATGGCGGCAATGGCTTCTGCGTTGCGATTGCTTTGCAGCAAGGCTTCGCCGAGTCGCGCGGCGGCAGCGTCCGGCGCGAGGCTATGCCCGCCCGTCGCAAACTGAAAAAAGCGTGGGTCGATGGCAGCGGGCGCGGCAGCCCATTTTGTTAAAGCGTCGATGGCTTCGTTCGCGCGCCCTGTGGCTTGGTAGAATTCCGCGAGCAACGCCCATGCTTCGGCATCCGTCGGATCGAGTCGTGTGATTTCAAGTGCTTCCGTGATGCCGCGCGCGGCAAAAGACTTATCTATTTTCTCGCTGTTGAGTCCGCTTTTTATCGCATAGATGCGCGAGAGCAAACGATGCGCGCCGAAATTGTTTGAATCGATACGCGTCGCAGCATTGGCTTCATTTGTCGCGGTTTCAAGATCGGAAGCGAAGAAGGAGATTTCGGCGAGCGCGGTGCGCGCTTCGGCGAGGGTCGGATCAAGGGCGGCGGCTTGCTGAAAAGCGTTTTTGGCGGCGCGCACGGCTTCTTCGGAAGGCTCGTTTCCGGCGATTATCAAGCGCCGCTGGCCTTCGAGCAGTTTCGCGTAAGCCTGTTCGCGTTTCTCGCGCGTAGTCGTCGCCGCCGTTTGCGCGTAGAAAGCAAAAGCGTCGCGGCGATTAATGTTATGCACGCGGGCGAGATTCTTTGCGTATGTGACGGATGTCGAAGATGAAATCGAAAAGACGCACGCCACAGAAGCGGCGGCGGGCAGTGCGAGGCGAACAAAGCTTTTCACGCAGCGTTTCCTTTCGCGGACGCGGCAGCATTGGCATCGCCCGTTTGTTCAATTCCCTGCACGACGCGCTGCCATGCGGACTTGCGCGGGTAACAATAAATCAGCACGGCGAGAGTGATGACCGCCGAGCGTAGCGTATATGAAGTGTAACCCGTCAGAAGAGAAACGACTGCGCCGATGATGGTAATCGCGCCGCCGAGCACAGCGACTTGCACGGTTGTTTTTTGCAAAGCGGCAAGCAGGCCGGAAATGCCGCGCAGCGCCGCGATGTCCTGTAAACGCATCGCCGAGAACTTTGTGCGGCGCAGAGCGATGGCGCAGAAGCCCAAGATGACAACCGCAATAACCCATCCAATGTCGAGCGACGCATTATCCTTCTGCACGGCTGATTTTCCCAGCAAAACGATAATCGCAGCAAGGGCGAGCGTCAGCGTTATCAATCCGTTGACGACCATTGCCGCCGATTTGTAGCGGCGCGATAATTCTTCCTGCGTGGCACTGTTATCCGGCATCTGTGTTGTACGATTCAATTATAACGGTGGTTGATGTTCGAGTTACCCGTCGCTTCCTCGTGTGTTTCGGGCAGCGGAAATATAACACCCGCATTACTCGCGTAGCAAACAACGATTTCAGTGCGCGGCTTTCGTTTGCCGGATCACGCCGCGTTTGTCATTGCCGCGTGCTTCGGCATCAATATAAACGCGCATAAAAGAATCAACCGCCGGAACTATTTTCATAACGGCGGTTGATCTTTACAGCTTCGTGATGAAGTCTTTCGCTAAGGCTTCGTCGGCTTCGGAGTTGTAGCGGGAGCAGACGGAAGCGTAGTACCCGCAGGCTGCGTCGAAGCAGGCTGAACACCGGCGGGCGCAGAAGCAGGATTGATGCCACCATCGGGCGGCGCGCCGGACGGCGTCGGCACGATGCTAAGGCCGCTTCCCGAAGGCTTCGCTGTCGGAACAGCGTTCGCGTTCTGGACTGCTGCCGCATTGCCGCGCGTGGTTGTTGTCGGATTGATTGGCGCGACATTGCGCGCGGGCGCGCGGCGTTGAACGGGCGCAGTCGGCGTTGAAGTGGGCAATTGACCGCCGTTGCGCACGGCTTCCGCCAGCAAATCGTCTGCCTTATCGTCCTTGCTAATCAGCACGCCGTTTTTATTAACAGTCGCCTGCGTCGTACCTAAAACTTCGCTAAACATTTTTTCGGTAAAGGAAGGGCGGACGGGCGCTTCCATCTTAGCTTTTATCGGGTCGGGTTCCGGCACGGGCGCGCCGATGGCGTTGAGTTGTTCGCGCGCCTTCTCTGCGTATTCGCTATTCGGATAATCGCGCGCGATGCGTTGAAAATACTTGGCGGCTTCGTCAGGTTCTTCTTCCTGTAAATAAAGCGCTCCCTGCCGGAACAATACTTCGTCCAGATATGAAAAGTTCGGATACAGCCGGATAACGTCGTCGAGCCGCGATTGCGCGCCCTTCAAGCCGCCGTTGCCGTGTTCGCTGCGCCCGATATAGAAGCGCGCGATCTGCAAATTGTGCAGCGCGAGAAGCTCCTGCACTTCGCTCAAACGCTGGCTTACTTCCGGCTTCAAAGCTGTATCCGGGAATTGCTGTGTGAGAACCTTCAGGCGCTGCTCGGCTTTTTTCGCGTGCTGGACATCACGGTTGGCAAGCCCCATCTGGCGCATTTCGCATTCGGCGATTTTCAACATCACATCGTCGGCCAAAGGATGCGTCGGGAAAAATGTCAGCCAGTCCTGATATGCGCCCGCCGCTTGGATCAGCGAACTCGTGCTGCCTTCGAGATAAAATGTATCGGCGATGGCGAGTTTGGCGGCAGGCAAATACGGAGAATCTGGGTAAGTCGTGATGATCGTGTTGAAAAGGTAACGTGATTCTTCCCCACCGCCTTTGCGCGCTTCCTTCGCCGCCGATTCAAAAAGATCGCGGTCGCGTCCGACAGCCGCCGCGCCCGTCAATTCAGCATACTTTTCGCCGCCGCCGCGCCCGAAAACGTGTCCGATGCCGAGAAAGCCGCCGCCCTTTTTCTTTTTCGCGCTATCCTTTGTTGCGGCGGATTTGTCGGAAGCTTGCGCGACGCCGCCACCACTGCTGCTGCCGTTAGCGGCGCTTGCGCGCAAGGCAGAGTCGATGCGCCCACTCAAATCCGCGACTGACGATTCGAGTTTATCGATGCGGCTCGAATCATAGCGTTCAGCGCGATCCTGCTTGCCGCGCAAGTCGCTTACTTCAGAGAGAATGGAATTGGCTTCCTGATCGAGTCCGCGCAGAAGTTGTCGCGGATCATCGGCGGACGCTTCGCTTTTCGTGTCGGCTTTGCCGTTGTCCCGCGCGTTCATGGTGGCGAGCGACCCGCTTAAAGAACGACGCAGAGCCTCAAGACGCGAGCGCATAATCTCCAGGCGCTGCGCAGGCGAACCATCCGTCTGCACGCGCGCAGATTTTGTTCCCTGTGCTTGCAGAACACTTCCCGAAAATGAACCCGACGGCAGCAACAGCATCGCACAAAGCGCGAGCGCGGCAGCAAAATGACGTGTATGCATACTAAACCTCCGAACGAATAAACAGTATTTCAAGCGACATAAATCAGAAGTGAAGAGTTAGCCTAAAGGCGCGCGGCATTGGTGCGCGGAACTAACTTCTTATTCCGATTTCTATTTTATGTTTTCCATCTTAACTTCAAACCCACTGCTGCGCTGATGCGGCGTTTTGCAGATCGCGCACGGCTTGTGCCGGATCGGGTGTCGCAAAAACGGCTGATCCGGCGACGACGATTTCGACTCCGGCGTGGACGACCTCCGCAATATTTTTAAGATCGACACCGCCATCTATTTCAATGCGCGTCGAAAGCTTTCGCTCCTCGATCATGCGGCGCAGGCGGCGCACTTTATCGAGCGTGCCGGAAATAAACTTTTGCCCGCCGAAGCCCGGATCGACAGACATCAACAACACATAATCGGCATATGGCAAAGCGTCGTCGATGCTTGCGAGCGAGGTGGCAGGATTAAGCACGATGCCCGCCTGTGCGCCCTTCGCTTTGATGGAATCGAGCGTGCGGTGCAAATGCGGCTCTGCTTCGACGTGAACCGAAACCATATTCGCGCCCGCTTCGACAAACTGCTCGGCGTAGCGCCCCGGCTCGGAGATCATCAGATGCGCGTCAATCGGCAACTTCGTCACAGGGCGAATCGACTTCAGCACAGGCAAGCCGATGGTCAGGTTAGGCACGAAATGCCCGTCCATTACATCGAAATGCACGACAGCCGCGCCGCCGTCTTCGATGGCTTTTAACTGTTCGCCGAGCCGCGCAAAGTCGGCAGACAAAATCGAGGGAGCGATCTCAACCATTTCGTTGCTTTCTGCGAGGGCTTGGGTTAAAAGTCGGTTTCAAGAGTGAAACGCGTCGGAAGACGTTTCTTTATGGCCTGCGCGTGTTGCCGTTCGAGTTAAACGGCGCGGTCTGAAGCACGGGCTGGCGCTTGTTTGCGTTCGAGTTATTGATGCTGCGGTTAGCGTTTGCGTTTGTCGGGCGGTTGCTCGCGTTGCGATTATTTGCGTTTAGATTTCTCGCATTGCGATTATTCATGTTGGCATTGCCGTTGTTCGAGTTGCGATTACGATTATTTGCGTTGCCGTTATTTACGTTTGCGCCGCTCTTTGAATTGGCGTTTTTATTGGTATTAACGTTTTTATTGCGTGCGTCTTTGTCTTGCCTGCGATTTTTGTCCGTATTTTGATTCTTTGACCCCGTATTATCGTTGGACTGATTATCGTTTGCTTTGTCTGTTTCGTCAGCAGCGCTTTTTGCCGCATCCGCTTCGGACGGTGGAGCCGATTCGCCTTCCTTCGGCGGACGGCTGATGACGACGGCGATGGTCTGCCCTACTTTTATCATGTCGCCTGCGCGCGGCGATTGATCTAGAATCGTGTCGGGCTTAGTTTCGGCAGCGAAACGCGAGGCGCGCTTGCGTATGTTCAAGCCAGCGCTGCCGAGCACTTCTTCGCCCGCGAGATAGTTCTTGCCGAGTATGTCCGGCACTTGAACTTCCGCATTGCGCAGGCTAAGAAGATAGACAGTGCCGGTTAGCCCTAGAATAAAAGTAATGGCAACGCCGCAGACGATTCCGATTCTGCCCAAGGTCGACAACACGCTACGGTTTGTCTCTGACACAAATTTTTCGTCCACTTTCCAAACAAGCGTGCGCTTTTCGCGCGGCAGGCGTTTTTAACAAATCCGTGCAAACAAGCCGCGAAGTTTAGCACCCGCGCGGACTGTGCGGCAAGCAAAGCCGCACGGCTACATGACACGCTCGAAGAGTGCGATGAAAAATCCATCCGCTCCGTCGCGCTGCGGCCACGTTCGCGCCGCGCCCGAAGCGATGTTCAAAGAATCCGGGACATTTACGGGAAGCTGCCGGAAATCCGTGTTGCCGATTAAAAATTCATCGACGACTGCTTCGTTCTCTTCCGTCTCGACGGAACATGTCGAATAAAGCAATCGCCCGCTCTTACATACCGTCTTCGCGGCACGGGCGAGTATTGATATTTGCTGCGCCGCGAGATTTGTGATGTCGGATTTTTGGATGCGCCAGCGTATTTCCGGGTTGCGCCTAAGCGTGCCTGTGCCGGAACAAGGCGCATCGACGAGCACGCGCTCAAACGATTTTTCGGAAAACGGTAACGCCGAACGCGCGTCGAACACGATGCCCGAAACGCTCTTGATTTCTTGCCGCGCGCAGGCTTCCCGCACAGTGCGCAAACGATGTTCGTGTATGTCGCCCGCGACAATAAAAGCTTCGTCGTTCGTTTTCATGGCGATATGAGTTGTCTTTCCGCCCGGCGCGGCGCAGACGTCGAGCACGCGGTCTCCCGCTCCGGCGTTCAGCACATGCGCGATTAATTGCGACGCTTCATCCTGTATGTAAATCGCGCCAGCGCGCGCCAACTCGCGCAGCACGCTGCCCGCGCCTGCAACGCGCCAACTCTCCGGCGCGATTGCCGATGGCTGCACTTCACCGCCCGCCGCGCGCAGCTTTTCAAAAATGTCTGAGCCGTTGATTTCCGTGCGCAACGGCGATGCACCCCGCGTCGCATTCGTGAGCCGAAAGGCAGTCGGCGCAATGTCGTTGTTGGCGTGTGCGAAAGCTTTGGTGTGCGCCAAACCGAAAGCCTGCGTCCAGCGTTCAAGCAAATGTTCTGGATGCGAAGTCTCGACGGCGAGGCGTTTGAGCGGATCAGTAATGTTTGCCGCCGGATCGTAATCGGGTTCACGCGCGGCGCGGCGCAACACTGCATTAACGAAGCTCGCGGCGGACGTTAGACGTGCTTGCTTGACCAGATTAACGGATTCATTCACCGCCGCCGATTGCGGCACGCGCGCGAGAAAACGCAATTGATAAAGTCCAAGACGCAACGCACGGCGAACCGGCGCATCCAGACTCTTTGCATCACGCCGCGCATAATGTTCGATCAAACAATCGAGCCACAATTGCCGACGCAACACGCCGAGCACCAATTCATAACAAAGCGCGCGATCATCCGCGCGCAAGCCTTCATCATCCGCCGCAGCCGCAAGCAGCACGGACGCGAATGCGCCGTCTTCTTCCACGCGCCGCAAAATGTGAAAGGCCGCTTGCCGCGCCGGTGAAACGATTGCGCTGCGCGGACTTTGCGCGGGCGCGTGCTGTTTTTTATTCTTCTTAATCGCAGGCGTGTTCATGTCAATCGCGGGCGTTGCTCATACGCCGAATTTGTCGCCTGCTTTAACCTGCGCGCCATTGAGAAAATCGCGCACGCTCATGCGCCGCTTTCCTTCGGATTGAACTTCCACAAGCCGCAACGCGCTTTTGCCAACACCGCACGCAACGATCAAATCATCGCCGCGCGCTTCGATGATTTCGCCATTCTTAAATTCCACGTCTTTACTATTGTCCGCGTCGAGCATTTCGGCTGCCGCGCGCCACACGATAAGCTTTCGCCCGTCGTGCATAGTATAAGCATTCGGCCAAGGCTGAAAGCCGCGCACGCTTCGTTCGAGTTGTGCTGCATCCTGCGACCAATCAATCGCTCCGTCTTCACGCCGCAAGATGGGCGCGTGCGTCGCATCCTTTTCGCTTTGCGCGCGTGGAATCAACTCTGAAAATTTCGCCAGCGTTTCGCTTAATAGATCAGCACCGAGGACTGCAAGCCGCGCCATCAATTCCGGCGCTGTTTCCTTTTCCTCAATCGCCGTTGCGCGCTGCAAAAAAATTGCGCCGGTGTCGAGGCCTTCGTCCATCTGCATCGTCGTCACGCCCGTTTCTTTTTCGCCGCGCACAATCGCCCAATTGACGGGCGCAGCGCCTCTGTATTTCGGAAGCAAAGAGAAATGCACGTTGATGCAACCAAAGCGCGGCG
>JBPCOJ010000061.1:0-12112 GCA_051000345.1 Pyrinomonadaceae bacterium
CATCTAACATCTAGCATCTGATTCTTATGTCAATGATTGGCAATCTCGCCGCGCTCAAAGAACATCGAGCTTCCGCGCATGAAATCTTCAACCTTGTCGCGGACGAGTTGGTGTTGGTCGAAGCGGAGTTCGAGCTTCGCGCGCGTTCCAACATCGGAGTCATCGCTAGCATCAACGATTATCTGCGCGCGTCGGGCGGCAAGCGCGTGCGCCCTGCGCTCACTTTGCTCTCGGTTTACGCTGCGGGCGGCGACGCCAAGCAATACAATTCCATACGCATGGCCGCCGTGATGGAATTGCTTCACACGGCGACGCTCGTTCACGACGACATCATCGACAATGCGGAAACGCGCCGCAATCAAGTGTCCGTTAATTCGCGCTTCGGCAATCAAACCGCCGTCTTAATCGGCGACTGGCTTTACATGTCCGCGTTTGAAACGAGCCTCGCCGAGCGTTCCTTGCCGATACTAGACATTCTCACAAGCGTCACGCGCAAGATGACCGAAGGCGAGTTGCTTCAATTGACTTTGCTTGGCCGCGTAGACATCACAGAGAATCAATACTTCGATGTGCTGCAACGCAAGACCGCTTATCTCTTCAGCGCGTGTTGCGAGATAGGCGCGATTCTCGGCCACGCGGATGCACGAACGCAAACTGCGATGCGCGATTATGGAATGCATCTCGGCACGGCGTTTCAATTAATAGACGATCTATTGGACTTTACTTCGAGCGGCGAAGAACTCGGCAAGGCGGCGGGCGTTGATCTTCTGGAAGGCAAGTTGACGCTTCCACTGATTTATTTGCTTCAGCAAGATTCAACGCTTCGCGCGGCTGTGCAAACAGTGATACGCGACGGCGATTATCGTGCGATGCCGCGCGAAGTTTTACTCGATGCAGTCGAACAAAGCGGCGCGCTCCAACGCGCCAGAGAGCGCGCCGTTCAATGCGCCGATAGCGCGCGCGCGGGCATTGATTCGTTGCCGCGCTCCGTTTATTCCGATGCTCTTAAAATGCTTCCGACCTACATTGTCGAACGCGACCACTGAGGTTTCTATGCCGAACGAAAACCTTATCTCAACGCTCGAACAGAGTTTGCGCCAGACACGCGCGACACGCGCGCGGCTCGCCGGACGCCTTGCCGAAATTGAAGCCGAAGCGGAAACTTTGCGCTCGGAATTGTCGGAGATGGATGCGCTCGCCAATCAAACGGAAGGCTCCATTTACCGTTTGCTCTCATCGGTCTTGAGCGG
The DNA here is from genome assembly GCA_051000345.1 of Pyrinomonadaceae bacterium. Taxonomy (GTDB): domain Bacteria; phylum Acidobacteriota; class Blastocatellia; order Pyrinomonadales; family Pyrinomonadaceae; genus JBHENC01. The sequence goes on from JBPCOJ010000061.1 coordinate 1,251, forward strand.
CAGTAGTAGTAGTGGCGGCGGCGCATCAAACAATCAGCAGGGCAATATTACGACGCCGACGGATGCAGAGTTGGAGGCGGCGCTCCGGCAGGATGCTGTGAAGAATAATCTTGCGGCACACGGCCACCAATCGCGCGTCGCGCCTATCACACATAATAATTCGCCTATCGCTCACACCATTCCCGCAGTGCGTAACGATACGGAAGTTATAAGTGATCGTTTCTACGACCGCACCATTCCGCAGGCGACGACGATGCTGCTACGGGAAGCGAACGAGCCTTTGCACGTCAACGAAATTTATAATCGCTTGCTCGAAGGCGGCTTCAATTTCACAGGCCACAATCCCACCATCAGTATCGCCGTCTCGCTTAACCGCAACAGCCGCTTTCGCAAAGTCGCGCCCGGCACTTTCGATCTGGTGATGCGCGACGCATCGCAAGCCGTCTAAACGCTCGTTAATTCTTAAACTTAAATTCTCGACTCGAATGGGTCAGCCCTGAAAGCCAGCTTCATTAACAAAATTTAGAAAACGCCGGATGCTTCGATGAATAATCGGGAAGCTAAAGTTTTTCACGCAAACGATAGCGGCGAAACAGTTGCGCCGCAGCCTCTGGTGCGCGGTCTCGGATTGCTCGATGCGACGATGATCGTCGTCGGTTCGATGATCGGCAGCGGTATCTTTATCGTTTCGGCTGAATCGGCGCGGCTGGTGGGAGCGCCCGGTTGGTTGCTCGTCGCGTGGGCGCTTGCGGGCGTGCTGACAATCACAGGCGCTTTGTGCTGCGCGGAACTTGCGGGAATGTTGCCGCAGGCGGGCGGGCAGTATGTGTATCTGCGCGAAGCTTACGGCACGGCAACGGGTTTCCTGTTCGGCTGGGGGCTGCTCCTCGTCATTCAAACCGGAACCATCGCGGCAGTTGCCATTGCCTTCGCTAATTTCGCGGGCGTGCTGACGGATCAGATAAACGCCACGAACTTCATCGTCGCGCCCGTCATCTTTGGCCGCTACGCATTAAGCCTTTCAACACAGCAACTCATCGCCATCGTCGTTATTCTTTTCCTGACTTTCACGAATACGCTCGGATTGAAACTCGGTAAATTAGTGCAGAACTTTTTTACTGTGGCAAAGACGCTAGCGCTCTTCGGATTGATTGTCGCGGGGCTTGCGCTCGGATGGAATACGGCGAGCGCCGCGTACACTTCTTCTTGGTGGAATCCGACCCTTAACAATTGGAACGCGGGAAACGCGCAGCCGGGACTCGCGGCGACGGGAACGCTCGCGCTCGTGATGCTGTTAGGGCGCGCGATGACGGGGCCTCTCTTTGCGCAATCGGCATGGAATAATGTTTCGTTCGCGGGCGGGGAAGTGAAATCGCCGGGACGCAATCTGCCGCGCGCCTTGCTTGCGGGTTGCATTATCGTCGTCGCGCTGTATCTGCTCGCCAATCTCGCTTACGTCGTGACGCTGCCCCTCGCGGGTATTCAAAACGCCGCGCAGAATCGCGTCGGCACGGCGCTGATGCAAAAGATTTTCGGCGCGCCCGGCGCGATCCTGATGGCGGTGCTTATCATGGTTTCAACTTTCGGCTGCAACAACGGTTTGATTCTTTCGGGAGCGCGCGTGTATTACGCGATGGCGCGCGACGGCTTATTTTTTCAGCGCGTCGGAACAGTCAACAGCGCGCATGTTCCGGCTGTTGCCTTGATAGCGCAGGGCGTGTGGGCGTCCTTGCTTGTGCTGCCGCGCACTGTGACGTTCGATCCTGTGACGAAGGCGGCGACGTTCGGCAATGTCTACACGCAGCTTCTCGAATACATCATTTCCGCAGACCTCGTTTTTTATGCGTTGATGGCGGGCGCAGTGATCGTGATGCGCCGCAAAGCGCCGGGCATGGAGCGCCCCTTTCGCACGCCGGGCTATCCGCTCGTTCCCTTAATCTACATCGCGCTCGCGCTGCTTTTAATTTTCGATCTCGCGTACCTTACGCCGGAAACCTCGCGCGCAGGCTATCTGCTAGTGCTCTCCGGCCTTCCTGTTTACCTACTCTGGCGTAGGCGCATACGCGCCACACAAAATGCTCATGCCGACACCGACGAAAAGAGTTAAGCAGCGTTCCTCTGTCCGCGTCGGCGTGGATACGGGCGGCACGTTCACGGATTTTGTGTACGAAGAAAGCGGGCGTCTGCATATCTTCAAACTCGCTTCAACGCCCGCCGATCCGTCGCGCGCCATTCTCGAAGGCCTCGAACGCATCGCGCTGGAAACCGGCGCATCGCTTCGGGAGATAGAAGTAATTCACGGCACGACTGTCGGCACAAACGCCTTGCTGCAAAGACGCGGCGCGCGCACTGCGCTCGTCACCACCGCCGGACTCGAAGACGTGCTCGCCATCGGACGACAGGCGCGCCCCAGTCTTTATAATTGGAACGTCGTGCGCCCCGCGCCGCTTGTGGATTCGGAACTACGATTCGGCGTGCGCGAGCGAATCGGCGCAGATGGAAGCATCGTTGAAAAATTGGAAGAACGAGAGTTGACGCAGCTTGTTAAGAAAATCAAACGTGCGCGCGTCGAGTCGGTTGCCGTCTGCACGCTTTTTTCATTCCTCAATCCGGCGCACGAACGACGAATCGCACGCGCGCTTGCGTTGCTCGGTGTGCCGCTTTCAGTTTCACACGAAATTCTTCCCGAATACAGAGAGTATGAGCGGACTTCGACCATTGTCGTCAACGCGTATTTGCAGCCGTTGATGAGCGCGTATCTGAATCGCTTGAGCAAGCGCGCGGCGGGATTGCGCGTTATGCAATCTTCGGGCGGAAGCATCTCAGCGTCGGTTGCCGCGCGCGAGCCTGTGCGCACGATTTTATCAGGGCCTGCGGGCGGCGTCATCGGAGCTTTACGCGCGGCGGAAAAAGCCGGTGCGAGTGACATCATCACGTTCGACATGGGTGGCACTTCGACGGATGTCGCGCTGTGCGCAAAGGGCTGCGTGCGCATGACGAACGAAGCCTTAGTAAATAATTCGCCGATTGCCGTATCGTCAATCGATATGCAGACGGTGGGCGCGGGCGGCGGTTCCATTGCGCGCGTGGATGCGGGCGGCGGCTTGCGCGTCGGGCCTGAATCGGCGGGCGCTGATCCCGGCCCAGCCTGCTACGGGCAGGGGCTTTTGCCGACTGTGACGGACGCGAATCTTGTGCTCGGGCGCTTCGGTGAAACGCAACTTTTAGGCGGCAGCTTTGCGCTCGATGTCGAAAGATCAAACAAAGCTTTAACATCGCTCGCCGAAGAGATGAGCGATGCTTCAGGTGTGCGGGTCTCGGCGATTGACGCGGCGCTCGGCGTGGTGCGCGTCGTCAACATCGGCATGGAGCGAGCCTTGCGCGCCGTTTCAATCGAGCGCGGTTTTGATCCGCGTTCGTTTACGCTTGTTTCCTTCGGCGGCGCGGGCGGACTGCACGCCGTCGAACTAGCGCGCGCCTTGCGGGTGCCGCGCGTGCTTGTGCCGCAGAGACCCGGCGCGTTGTCTGCGCTCGGCGCGCTCGCATCGGATGTGGTGCGAGACATGAATCGAACGGTGATGCTCGGCGTTGCGAAAGATGACACCGCGAAACTTGCGCGCGTCTTACGTGAAATGAAATCCGATGCGCGTGATGCGTTAGGTGCGGAAGGCTTCTCTAATGCGGCGCAGCGGTTTGAAACAAAAGTCAGCCTTCGCTATCGGGGACAATCGTTTGAGTTGGAACTTGAATGGGAGCCAAAAGATAATCTTACAGATGCTTTTCATCTTGCGCACGAGCAGCGTTACGGTTACGCACTAAAAGAAAACAGCGTCGAGATTGTCAGCGCCCGCGTGCGCGGCATCGGCCTTGTCGCAAAGTTGAGAAGTGAAACCGCGACGCCGCGACGAACAAAGGATAAGGCAATGGGCAATAAAGCGAGCAGCAGACTTGCGAAGCCGCACGGAACGTCCATTGTTTACTTTACGAAGAAACCTACGCCCGTCGCCGTTTACAGGCGCGAAGAATTACCGCGCGGCGTGCGTTTGCGTGTGCCGTGTGTGGTCACCGAATATTCTTCAACGACGCTTGTGCCGCCGGGCGCGCGCGCATCTTTGGACGCGGAAGGGAACTTAGTAATCGAGCCATGACGCGACGCAAAAAAAACGAGCCGAAGAATTTTGACCCGACGACGTTGGAAATTTATCGCGCGCTGTACACTTCCGTCGCCGAAGAAATGGGCATCGCACTCCGGCGCACAGCCTTTTCGCCGAACATTAAAGAGCGGCGCGATTATTCGTGCGCTGTGTTTGACGGTGCGGGACGTGTCATTGCGCAGGGCGATCACATGCCCGTGCATTTAGGGTCGATGCCGATGGCCGTGCGCGCCGCGCTCGACAAAATAGATTTTGCGCCGGGCGATGTCGTCGCACTTAATGACCCGTTCGCGGGCGGCACACATTTGCCGGATGTCACACTTATCAGCGGCGTTTATCTGCCGGAAAAAAAATCGGCTAAAAAGAAACGTGGCACAAAGCTGCGTGACACGAACTTTAGCCGTCCGCTTTTTTACGTCGCCAATCGCGCGCATCACGCGGACATCGGCGGCGCGACTCCGGGTTCGATGGGGATGGGACGGGATGTGTACGGCGAAGGCGTGCGCATTCCTGCGCTGCGGCTTGTGCGCGGCGGCGAACTCAATTCGGAAGTATTTGAATTGTTAATGGCAAACGTGCGCGCCGCACATGAGCGTAAGGCGGACTTTGAAGCACAGCTCGGATCGCTGAAAACAGGCGCAACAAGGCTGCTCGAAATCTGCGAGCGCTCCGGCACAAAAGAGGCGCTTGCCTATGCCGCGCACTTGATCGATTACGCCGCGCGTTTGATGCGCCGCACCATCAATGAAATTCCAGACGGCGTGTATGAAGCCGAAGACGCGCTCGATGACGACGGCGTGACGCCGGATGAAGTGTTGATTCGCGTTCGCGTGAGCATCGCGGGTGAACTTGCGACGGTGGATTTTACAGGCAGCGCCGCGCAAGTCGCGGGGCCTGTCAATGCCGTCGAAGCGATTACGGTTTCCGCTGTCTGGTATGTGTTTCGCTGCTTGATCGGCGCAGATGATATTCCGGCGAGCGCAGGATTAATGGAACCAATCGAAGTCGTCGCGCCGCCGCGCACAATCGTCAATGCGCTGCATCCCTCGCCGGTTGCGGGCGGCAACGTCGAAACATCGCAACGCATCGTTGACGTTTTGCTCAAAGCCCTGTCGCGTGCGCTGCCCGAACGAATCCCCGCCGCGAGTCAGGGAACGATGAACAATTTAACGATTGGCGGCATCGATTCGCGCAGCGGCGAAGAATTCGCTTACTACGAAACGATTGCGGGCGGCATGGGCGCGCGTCACGAATTGGACGGCTTGAGCGGCGTTCACACGCACATGACCAACAGCTTGAACACGCCCGTCGAAGCGCTCGAATTTGCGTATCCTTTGCGCGTGCGTGCGTATCATCTGCGCAAAGATTCCGGCGGCAAAGGAAACTCTGCAAGCGGTGGTGATGGCCTTGTGCGTGAAATAGAAACACTCGTTCCCGCACGCGTTTCGCTGCTCGCAGACAGACGCGTGCGCGCGCCTTACGGTCTTTTTGAAGGCGCGGATGGCGAAGCGGGACAAGATTTTATCGTGAAGAATAAGCAGGCACGCCGCATTCACTCCAAAGGCACTTGGGAATTGCAGGCTGGCGAACGCATACGCATACTGACGCCCGGCGGCGGCGGGCGCGGCTAAAGTAGTTGCTTTAATATAAGACGCAACGGGCGAGCTAATCAATAATTTAACTCGCCCGTTGCGTCTTGCTTTTAGAATGTATCTTAATGCTGCTGCAGCCTTACTGTCCGCAAACAGAATCGGTGTGCGTCACAACGGGGCTGAACCGCTTCTGGTACTCTGCCGAGTTGATGAAAGCGCAGACCATGCTCGTGAAGTTGCCCGGCACTTTGTTGTTCAGAATGTCTAACCAGAAGTTGTAGCCGCCCTCGTCCGGGTCTCTGCGCAAGTAACCGAAATACTGCATCAGCACGAAAGCGCGATTATACTCCGCTTGTTTGAAGGTGGCGTTGTCGGCGATAAGCTGCACAATGCGTGCGCGATTTCGGTTCGCATTGTAGTCGCCGATGAGCGCGTCGCGTTGACTGCTAAGATTGATTCCCGAACCCTTCTGCACTGTTTGCAGTAGGGCGTCTATTAACTCTGCGCCGGAGAGATTCGCCGGATATGCGGCAGTAAACTCCGTTCGCTGCACCCACTGTTCGGCGAACGATTGCTTTCCGGCATCCAGATTAGCTCCTCCGATGACGCGGCTGCGATCCGCCATGAACTGCCCGTAGTTCGGATTTTGTCCATAGCTCGCCTTATAGAAGCGATAAACGAATGAGCCTGTATCCTGAAATTCCTGTTCGATAAAGAATGCGGCGGAGACTGCATTGCGTTGTGTGTTGATGCACTTCTGGTCTGCCGCAACGCACTTGGCAATCTGACTTGTCCAGTAATCATAGCCTTCCGTGTCGCCTTCTCTGGCGAGAAAGTCCAGATACTGCATCCGCACAAAGAACCGTGTCTCGTCTATCGGGTTCGTCGTCGGCGTCGTCGTATCGTTATCCCGAATCGTCAACATGGCTGTTTGCTGCGTGCCGAGTGTCGCTCCGCTAGCGTTCGAGAGCGTGAGATTGACCGTTTCATCCGGTTCCTGATACACATCGTTGACAATGAGCACATCGAAAGACTTCATTGTTTCTCCGGCAGCAAAGCGCAGCGTGCCGGAAGCAAACTCGTAGTCCGACTTTTGCACGGCTGTACCATCGCCCGCGCGATAATCTACCGTTGCTGCGCTTGATGTATCGCCGGTGCGTGTGACGGTAATCGAAGCGGTATTGAACTGGCGTCCCTGCGCATCAACGGTTCCGGCCTCCTCCACCGTGTAGGTAGCGGAACTGAACTGAATGGTTGGCGACGGTGTCGGCACCGGTGAAGGTGTCGGTGAAGGCGTCGGCGTCGCAACTGGCATAGGCGTCGGTGTCGGCGTTGCCGCAGGCGCGGGTGTCGGTGTCGGCGTTGCTACCGGCACAGGTGTTGGTGTCGGCGTTGCCGCAGGTGTCGGTGTCGCAACTGGCACCGGAGTGGGTGTCGGCGTTGCTGTCGGCGACATAAATGTTACCGTTCCGGGCGAACTGCTCGTCTGCACCGCACCGGCTTGCGGGTTGGAAGCCGTTTGCGGAATCGGGTCGTTGCTGAAACCAATGGTCGTCGTGCCGCTCGCGCCGCTTGCGACCGTAAAGTTGATGTCAAACAGTTTGATGTCGCCCGCCGGAAAAACCGACGCGCCGTCGAGCGGCTGATAGGCGACGAGGCCGAGCTTGCCGGGCGTGTTGTTGTTGATGACGAACGTCGTGTTCGGATACCGATTAATAATCGCCGAGTTAGCGACATCCATCGGTATCGAAAGTTTCGCCGTGTCGTAAGTGACGGTGAACTGAATCGCTGCGACATCGCCCATCGAATTGAGAGTGATGGGGACGACCGCATTTGTCGAGGTTGCCGTTACCGAACCGGCGCCGAGTGTTGCCGTTCCCGCCGCAGATTGCGGCGCGTCCGACGATTTATCGTTCTGCCGGTCGTCGAACAGATTTTGCGAGAGCATCGATTCGGCAGTAACCTCCGACATTCCTTCGCTCAATAATTTTGAAGACTGCACGGCAGAAGATTGCGCCGCAAAGGATTGCGCTGCCGGGGATGCCGCGCCGCTTGCCGGAGTTTTGTTGTTGAGACCGGCGACATAACCGCCGAGCGCGACTAAATCCTGCACGTTTATCGCGCCGTCGCCGAGACTCGAAAGCGGAGCGACATCGGCGCGCTGGAATTCGCCGCCGTTTGCCGGTTTCGCGTCGAGATTGCCGATGATTCGTCCGAGCGAGACCAGATCGAAAACGTCAACCGCGCCGTTTCCGGTTGGTCGTCCGGCGATGTCGCCTTCGTAGCTCGTCGCCGTCGTCACGAAATCCGCGCCGGTGACGTTTGCCGTGACATTGCCATAGAAGAGCGACGGGCTGCTGAACGTATAGCCGTTTAAGGTCGGCGTGATGTTGAAAAAGCCGCCTGTCGGCAGTTCGCCGAACGAGTAATTTCCGTCGGCGTCGGTGTAAGTCGTTGCCGATTTGGAATTCGACAGCAGAACGAGGACGTTTGATAAACCTTGTCCGCCATTGGTGATTTTGCCGCTGATGGTCAGCGAATTGGGATTCGGCGCGGGTTGCGCTTCAAACGAGCCGATGTCGGAGCCGTTGCCGCCCGAAGCGTTTGGAATCGAAGGATTGTCAAACGGGCGCGGACGGAAACGCTGATCGCTAAAGCCAAAACGTGTGAAATCATTATAGAGCTTGCCTTTATCAATCGCCGGGCTGTTAGGCGCGAGCGCAAAGTTGGGTGTTGTTCCGCCGTTTAAGGCAAGAGTCGGGCTGAGAATCGAAGCGATGGGAATCGTTCCCGCGCCGCTGTTGCCGACGATATTGCCGCTCACGCCGTTCGTAATACCGGCTGAAGTCGCGGCATTGCCGATTAAATTGTAATCGGCGTTCTCGATTGCGCCGCTGATGTCGCTAGCGGTTGACGCGGCGGTTGTGCCGTTCAAATTACCCGCGATAATCGAATTAACCAGCGTTTCCGTTCCGGTCGCCGCTAATCCGCCGCCGCCGGTTCCGTTAGAGTCGGTGATGCCGTCGGCGTCCGAACGATTGCCGGTAATTGTCGAATTGCCGATGAACAAAGTTCCGCCGTTGAAAATGCCGCCGCCCACGCCGTTCGCCGAATTACCGGCGACGGTTACGTTGCGCAGTTCGAGCGTTTGACCGTTCAGGTTGAAAATGCCGCCCGAATTGCTTGACGCAAAGTTGTTAATCACCGACGAATTGCGGAGATAAAGCGCGCCGATGTTGTAAATCGCACCGCCGGAGAATGCGCGATTGCCGACGAGAACGCTGTTAAAAATACCGAGCGTGCCGCGATTGGCGATTGCGCCCGCCGCGCCGTTTCCGGCATTGCCGCCCGTCAGCGTCACATTGGAGATGTTGATTGTCGTGCCGCTCGTCGTTTCAAAAATGCGCGTTGCGTCGTTACCGCTGATGACGTTCAGATTCGGATTGTCGGCTTCGATGTTCAGAGTTTTATCAATCAAAATCTGGCTGTTAAGCGTGATTCGTCCGATGCTGCCCGGAATTCTGATACGCGCTTCGGGACACGCGTCAATAATCGCCTGCCGCAGACTGCCCGCGCCGCTGTCGTTGTTGTTCTGGACGGTAACGACGCGGCAGTTGTTGTCGTAAACGGTCAGCGTCAGAGTTTGCGAGAACGGACACGAATTGCCGTCAATGATGGTGACGGGAATTTGATATTCGCCGGTCTGGGTCGGCGTGCCGAAGATTCTAAAACGGCTGACATCGGTTTCGGTTGCTTTGTTCAAGCCCGGCGGCAGTTGCCCGATGGTGATTGAATACGGACTGGTGCTGTTGAAAATCGTAAATTCCTGTGAGTAGCTAAAACCGACGGCGGCGGAATTGACGAAATTCGTCGGATTGAGCGCGACCGGCGGCGGGTTTATCAATCTGACCGCCGCGCCCGTGCCGACTGTATTGCTCGGCGCGTGTTTGACCCACGGCGTGTAAGTTCCGGCGGGCAGATTCGTGAAAACATTTGAACTCTGCGTTGTCGCGCCGCCGTTGAGCGAGTAAAGCAGCGGTATGTTTTTAACATTCGTCGTGCCGGTTCCGCTGACGGCGAAAATGCCCGGGTCAATCGTAATCGTGCCGTTGGTCGCGCCGCTGCATTTCGGATTGGTTCCCTGCGCGGTGACGTTTAAGCCCGGTGAGGCGTATGGAACGCTTGCCGTCGTGCGATAAATGCGTCCCGCGCCGTCTTTGACGACGATGTTGTAAGATTTTGGCGTTAAGTCGGTAAATTCCGAAGTGTCTTTGAAAGTCGCGTCGTTATCAATCGAATACGTCAAACCGCGTTCGCCGCCGCGCACATTGATTCTAATTGAGCCGGTGGTGTCGAGCGTCGGGGTTGCGACGACTTCGACGGCGATTTTGCCCGCCGCGCCGCTCGTGAAAATGCTCTTAATTTCCGCTTCGCTTAAATTTCGGTTGTAGAGCGTCGGCTCGTCAATGACGCCGTTGAAATTCTTCCATCCGGCGGTTCCGTCGTTGGCGCTTGACGGCGTGTGATAGCCGGTTCCGAACTGATACTGCGGATTATTGACCGGTTGTTGAATGTCATCGTAGATCGTTTTCAGAGCGCCGTCGAAATACAGAAAATTCTGCATCTGACCGTTCGGCGCGACGAAATGAATGACTGCGAGGTGATGAAATCTGTTGTCATTGACTTCCGTCGCCACGACTTTTCTGCCATAGAAGGACTTAAACATCTCGACAAACAAGTTTCCCACCGCATCAACGTAAATCGCGTTGGTAGCTTTTCCCGCCGCGTCATTATACGGCGTAATGCCGTCCGCCTGTTGTCCGAGAATCGTGCCGCCCTTCGCGGTTTTGAACCACGTCTCGAACGTAAAGGAACGCGACGTGTCGAAAGTGTCGCCGGGAAGCTGCACGTAACCGTCGTTACCGTCGAACTTAAAGCCTCTGCCGACTTTTGCCTCCGCAAAATTGTTGTAACTCTCTGCGCCGCTAAGCGTTCCGCTCGGAGCGACGGTCAATCTGCCGCCGAGCGCTCCGTTGTGCGCGCCCGTGAAATCTTCGTAATTGTTTTCGGCGCGCCACCAGCTCACCAGATTATTCGGGACGGCGGTCAAATCGCT
>JBPCOJ010000069.1:0-65057 GCA_051000345.1 Pyrinomonadaceae bacterium
TAAAGCAATTTGCACTTGCATCTGCACTGCAAAGTCGCATCAAGAGGTATGAGACAGGCGAATTGCTTGATAATTTTCATGGTTTCGATTTCACTTTAGTGCAAATGCAAGTGCAAACCGCTGTAAAGGACGCGCTGCAAACCAAAAATTATCCGAGAGATGGCGAGTTCAAATCACGGTTGACGGATGCCAAGCTTTATGGTGGTGGAGACCGCCGCGATAAGACCAAAATAATCCTCGAAGCGCTCGAAGAATCATACGAGCACAAGGAGCAAGTGCCATTCACGAAGCTTTCAATCGAGCATGTGATGCCGCAAACGCCTACGGAGTGGTGGCAGAATCATCTCGGTGAAGATTGGGAGATGACGCATGAACTATCGCTGCATACTCTCGGAAATCTCACCTTGACTGCGTACAATTCCGAGCTTTCCAACGATTCTTATGCAAGCAAAAAAGAGCGCCTGCGCGAGAGCCATCTGGAAATCAATAAATATTTCGACGGCAAACAATCTTGGCGGCGTGAGGAAATAGAAGAACGCGCCGAAGCCCTCGCTAATATCGCGCTGAATGTCTGGCCTTATTTTGGAACTGAAAGGCCATTGCAAAGCAATCAAGGGCGTGTCACCGGAAAAGTTCCGCGAAGATTGAGTATTCTCGGACAAGTTTTTAGCGTTGAGTCTTGGCGCGACGTGCTTGAACAAACGATGAACGCCATCGCTGAAGTCGAGCCGGAAAAATTTGAACTACTTGCGGAAGAGTTTCCGCGCTTTGTCGGACGTGACAAAACCAAGTTTCGCGCGATGCGGGAACTCTCTAACGGTGCTTTCGTTGAGGTTCATTTATCAGCGCAAGATATTCAACGATTCTGTCTTCAGGCAGTAGAAGCGATTGATCTAACAACGGAAGATTGGATAATTGAAACAGCTTAAAGATTATGAATCAAAAAAGAAGATTAAACTCTCCACCCTGCTTATCTCTCGTTCTACTGCTCATCTTCTCAAACACTGTGCCTGCGCTTGCCGTCTCGCGGAGAGCAAGATTAAAGATCCAACAGCGAAGCGCCCCGCCAATAGCGTCGCCGACGCGCGATGAGCGTTTGTGGCAGCGTGCGTTGAAGCTTCATCGCAGCGCGATTATCGTTGACGGTCACAATGATATTCCGACGATCATGGTTGACGATGATTATGACATTGCCACGCCGTCGGCGGGCAAGTATCACACAGACCTTGCGCGCATGAAGCAGGGCGGAATGACCGGCGAGTTTTTTTCGATTTACGTTGACGGCAAGTATGCGAAGGAAGGCGGCGCGGCGCGGCGCGCGATGGATTTGATCGACGTGGTTTATCGCGCGGCGGAGCGTTACCCGGATCGATTAATGATAGCGACGAGCGCCGCAGACATTCGCCGCGCCAAACGCGACGGAAAAATCGCCGCGCTGATGGGCATCGAAGGCGGTCACGCGATTGAGAATTCGCTTTCCGCCTTGCGCGATTTCTATCGCTTGGGCGTGCGCTACATGACCTTGACGCACAACAACACGAACGACTGGGCTGATTCCTCGCGCGATAAGCCGCTGCATAACGGCCTGACCGATTTCGGCAAGGAAGTCGTCCGCGAGATGAACCGTTTAGGAATGCTCGTTGACGTGTCGCACGTCTCGGACAAAACGATGAGTGACGTGCTCGATGTTTCAACCGCGCCGGTCATCGCATCGCATTCTTCGGCGCGCGCGCTCGATTCGCATCCGCGCAACATCCCTGATGATTTATTGCGCCGCATCGCCAAAAACGGCGGCGTCGTGATGGTCAATTTCTACACGGTCTTCATCGACCAGAAGGCTTACGATGCAGACAAAGAACGCGATCAAAAATTGAAACCGCAACTCGACGCGTTAAAGGAAAAATTCAAGGGCGACGGCAAGCGTTTGGAAGAAGAACAAAGCAAGCTTTATGCTGCCAATCCGCTGCCGCCCACGCCGCTCTCCGTGCTGATCGACCATATCGACCACATCGCCAAAGTCGCGGGCATTGACCACGTCGGGCTAGGCTCGGATTTCGACGGCGGCGTGACCCTGCCCGAAGGCGTCAAGAATATTTCGGAGTTGCCGAACATCACATACGAGCTTTTGCGGCGCGGCTATTCCGAACAGGATGTGCGCAAAATCCTCGGCGAAAATTTCCTGCGCGCCTTCGCCAGAGCCGAACAAATTGCGCGCACTTCAACACGCAGCATCAGCGGCGAGGGAAGCACACAGCGTTTGCCGCAGGCAGAGAAATAATCGGCATGTGCATAAAGTTTCAGGTTGCCCGCAATTGCTCGCAGGCAGCCTGATTCCGATTCTTCGAGCCGCTTTTGCCGGACGCTTACTTGAACACGATTCCGAACGACAAACGAAGATTATTCTGTCGCTCGTCGCCGAATCTCGTTCGCAAGTAATCGGCATGAATCGCGCGGATGGCGATTCGCTCCGAGACATTGATGTCCAGACCGCCGCCGAGCGCGTAGGCGAACTTCGTTTCGCTGTCGGAAAAGGACGTTACTGCGTCGAGGTCGTTAATCGTCGCGCTTACTCTGGCGCGTGCGACGCCGAAAAGAGCTTCCGCGAATGGCGTCACGCGCCCGCGCCGTGCCTTGATTTGAGGCCCGGCGAGAAAATTGTAGAGCGATGCGCGCGCATTCGTGATGCTTATATCAGGATCGATTGCGTCAGGTGCAAAACTTTTGTAGTGGCCGCTGATGTCACCGGCGATACTGAAATTGCGTTTGATGTTCCCGCTGATTTGAGCATGAAAGCCATTCAGATTTTCGCCGCCGCCGAAGTCGCCGCCGCGCGGCTGGATGTCCGCGCGCAAGTACGAATAGCCGCCGAAGACTTCTACCTTCGGATAGTCCCGATCCTGCGCAAAGGCCGACGCTGCCGAGCACGCAAGAAATAAAACTGCCAGCAATGATTTCCGCATTAACATAATTATTCTCCAATTGATTTTAGTGGCCTGAAGGCAGGCTTAAAGTTTCTGAACACGACGCGCGCCCGGTTGATGAACCTACGGACACACTTCGGGCGTTCAGTCTTGACCATTGCTTTGGCGTATGAGCTTTCGCTCTCGACAAACGTGGCCTTAACTTACGTGCAATTTAAGAACGACACACGGCGAGGCACTGAAGGCGCAGAGGTCATGCGTCATCACTTCACGGCACGAAAGCAGCCGTGATTTTTATTGCTTTAGAGTTCGAGTGAGATTACAAAGATACGGGCAGAGCGATGCGGGCAACGGGGAGTCGGAGTTGGCCCTCTATCTCTGCGAAGAAAGTTTCGTTTGCTGCTCGGTGGAATCGTCCTTCAAGTAATAGCCGCGCCGCGCGTTCACGACAAGCTGTCGCTGTTTGTTTTGCCCGTCGCGCGCTTTAACACGCACTTCGAGATTGTGAATTCGTCCGTCGTCGCGCTCTTGCTCACCGAGCGCGAAGCCGAGACTATAGCGCGCGGATAATCTGTTGATGATGTCTTCGAGCGCGGCAGCATAGTTTTTAGGATCAGGCACGCTCAATGCCTCGCCGCCGGTTCGTTGAGCAAAGTAATTCATGCTGCCCGACATGCTTCCACCGGCCACAAACACAAACGGTTTGAAGATCGAGGCCAGCACTTTCGTTAACTTCTGGCTTTGGCTAGTAAGCGCGTTGTATGTGACATTTGCGCGATTGAGTTTCGCGGCGAGTTGACGGCGCTCCTTGAAAAGGATCATGAGTATAGGGTCTGTTATATGGACGATGACGACTTGCGAGTTCGGGCGCTCCCGTGTCGCAAGTCGTGTGACCTCTTCGAGAGCGATGTGTGGAGTGACTTTTAGAAGACTGTTATCTCCCTTGATCTTTCCGTGTTGAAGTGCAACAAGATTCGGCACGGCTGCGAGAGCTTCCGTCACCTGCGCGCGGTCGCGTGTGAAGCCGGAGATGGGTTCGTATTCCATGCCGAAAAAATCTCCGGCCACTGCGACTTCGTCTTCCGGGCGCAACTTCGCCAGCACCGCATTGAGCGATTGGAGAACTTCAGGCTGTTGCATATATTTTCCCGCGCCGATATCGTCCAGATCGAGAAGCAGCACGAGCGCGAGCGGGCGCTTGCGTGTATCGCCTTCGCGTGCAAAGTAAGCGAGGGAGCGCGGCTTGCCGTTATCGAGCACCTGAAAATTGTCCTGCGTCAGATCACGCACGGGCGTCCCCGTCTTTTTCTCTTGAACAAGCGTATCGACGAAGACGACGCGCGTTCTGATGCGCACAGTTTCCTCGGCGGTGTTCTGCGCCCGGATAGGAAGAACGCCGTAGAGCGCACAGAAGCACGCCAGCAAACACAATTTATTCTTCAACACTATCTGCCTCCTGATTCAAATATTTCAATCGTTCATGTTCGCGGGCGGATTAAACTCGCTTGCGGACTTGCTGCCTTCTCTTCCGCTTCACATAAACAGTAGCCTTGACGGGCAGACACGACGAGCTTTCGCGCTTTGCCGCGTTCGTCGCGCGCTTTAACACTCACCTGTAGACGGTGCAGGCGTTTATCAACCATCTCGTTTTCGTTGAGCGTAAAGCCGAGGCTGTAGCTGGCGTTGAGGCCGCCGATGATTTCACCGAAGGCTTTGGCAAAGTCTTCAGCGTTAGAGACGTTTGCCGAGATGCCGCCCGTTTGCTTGCTGAGATACGACGCTAGATGAAACCGCGTGCGTAATATCGGCGACATCACGTTACCGACTACATTTATCATTTTACCCATCAAGGTTCGCTCGACATTCACGCTGCTGACGATCACGCCCGCTCCGATCAACGCCCGCGCGCTCTCCGCGCTTTTCTTCAAGCTATCCTCATCCAGATCATCTGAAATCTCTGCGACAGCAACTTGCGAACCGGGTCGTTCATGCGTCGCCAAAAGCGGCGCGGTCTTCAGCGCATCCTCAAAGTCGGGTGCTGTGGTGAACATCGGCGCGGGCGTCGGATCGTTCATCATGGCGGTTGTTTCCAGCGGCTGCTTTAACTCCGCTTTCCACATCTCCTTGAATGAAAAAATCTTTTTTACTTGCGGCCAGTTTTGAACTGCAAACTGCTGCGAGTCTCTGAGCGCCGCAGCCGTCTTCGCGCGGTCACGCGTCAACGGCTCTATCATTTTCGATTTCATTTGAAAGGTGAAGAATGACGGTTGCGGCTCGTACCATCTCCTCATGACCGCTACTTCGTCGTCGGGCTGAAGTTTCGCAAGGCTCGCTATGATGCCTTCGATAACTTCCGGCTTCTGCAAATAAATTATGGCGTCGGACGACATATCCAGCACCACGACGAGCGCGAGAGGCCGCTTGCGCCTGTCGGCGTCGGTGGCGAAATATGAGAGCGTGCGCGGCTTGCCGTCATCGAGCACTTGAAAATTCTCACGCGCAAGATTTTTGATTGGCTGATTCGTTTTTTTATCTTTGACGAGCGTATCGACGAACACGACGCGCGTATTGATGCGCAACGTCTCCTCTGTTTGCTGCGCACTCACTTGAACAGCAGCGCCAAGCAGCAGCGCCGCCGCACTCACCAACACAGTCAAGAATTTCTTAAGCATTGTTATCCCTTTTATTTCTTGCGCCGTCTCTTTGTTCGCTTGAAGCGGCTTACTGCGGCGATTCGTCTGTAGCCTCGTTTGTCAGTGCGTTGCTCAACGCGTCCGGCTGTTCAAGCAGCTTGAGCAATGCCTGCGGAGCGATGTCTACTTGCACCACCGTTGCATTGCGCTGACCGATGTTGACGAGCAGCAGCCTGACGTTTTCGCTGCCCGTGTTTTTGATATACGTGTAAACCTGCGCGCCGTCACGCGTCGATTGCAGAAGCACGAGCGGCTGCCATTCCTTATCGAACGTAAACGCCTTGCCGATTAATTCCGCAAACTCGTTGCTGTCGTCGTGCTCCGCGAAATCCTGATTCTCGAAGACGGCGAGCTTGAAATTTTTGGCCGTCTTTAATCCCGCGACGCGCGCTCCGAGCCTTGCGAGTTTCATTAATGGAATGCGCTTTTGCTTGACGCGGTAATACGATCCGACGAGCTTGACGACGGCGGCGAACGGCTCGATTTCCTTGGCTTCGGTAATCGGTGCAGGCAGCCATAGCAGCAGCGGCATACACGCTGCCAGAAACACCGCCGCCAATAACAAGCAAGTTCGTTTATGTAAAAGTTGTGCGCGCATACACATCACAGGCTTTTATTTGTGCGGCGGTTTGCTTGTCTTTTCGAGTTCGAGCAGCGGCACGCCGAAACTGCCTTGTAGTTGACTGAGTTTATCCAGATCGACCGCGCCGACGATGTTGACGAAGGTCAGGTTTTTCAAGTCGGTTCCAATCACAGCCAAACCTATGACGCTATCTCCATCCTTCTTCACGTAAACTTCCACGTTGAGATCGTCGCGCTTGCTGCGAACTTCGACGATGTTCGTCCAGCCGGGTTCTTGCTTTAGCTGCGCGCGAATCCCTTGCACGTCTGCTTCCGTGTAAGCTCCCGCTTCATCGAACTCGAAACTCCTGACGTAGATTCCCTTTATTCCGGCGATCATGTCCTTCACTTTGGCTTCTTCGGGGTCTTTGCCGGACAGAAATTTTGCGGCTTGCTGCAGCAGCGAACCGTCGATGTTGACGTTGACGCTCGTCGCCGCTTTGCTGGCGAGTCGGTCAAGGCCGCCGATTTTCAAGCGTGCATCCTGCTGCTGCTGCGCGCGCGCCGGTAGGGAAGTCGCCGCGAAGAGGCACAGCAGCAACAAGGCAAAGCAATATGGTTTTGGCAAAGTAAGATTGATGTGTTTCATATTCGCTATCTCATTTCCCGGTTCGGCTCGCTGACCGGCGTGGGCTGACGTGTGCGCCGCTGTTCTTCCTGTATCTTTCTCTGCGCAATGTAAAGTTGAGTGCTCGTGATTCTTAAGGCCAGCATCAATTGCTTTTTGGCTTCTTCGCCTGCCTCGCGGCTCGATATTTCGGGTTCGGGCGTTGCCACTCGCGGCGCTTGATTGCCTGCATTATTAACTGCACGAGCGCGCCGAAAACTTCTTTCATTGCGCTTCTCCGTTGGCACGAACCGAATCTTGCTCATCAGTTTATTAGGATTGCCCAAAGACTTATTACCGGATGCGTCGTTAAGATTTTTACCGGATGTGCCGTCAAGTTTGGCAATGCTGTTTTCAATGGATGGAATTTGGGCGTCGATGTTGTTACTCGTCTGCGCGACAACATCATGCTTTGGAGTTTCTACATGAGCTTTATATTTAATCAGGCCGATGAAGGCTCCGATTGCGACAAGCGCGATGGCTGCGATTTGCGCGGCGCGAAGATGCTGCATACCGAAGGCGCTTGTCGCCCAACAACGTATGCGCGGCAGAAGCGGCGGCAACGCGCGAATGCTTTTCTCTTCTTCAATCTTCGCTTGCAGATTGTTCCACAGGGCAGGCGTTGCTTCGACACCGATTAGATACTGCGCGTATGCGTTTTGTTCTTGAACCAATTCCTGAAAGCCGCGCGCGCATGTTTCGCAGGCGGCTAAATGCGCCGCCACTTGATCGGTGTTCTCCGGGTTAAGCTCATGCTCGACGTAGTCATCGAGCAGCACGAAGCATTCTTCACATTTCATCGCTTGCCTCCATGTAAGGCCGTATCATTCGCCGCATCTCCGCCTTCGCGCGGTGCAGATCGGTCTTGAGCTTCGGGATCGAAGCATTGGTTATCGACGCGATTTCCTCGTAGCTTTTTTGCTGAAGAACCTTCAGCGTGAACACCAAACGCTTATCTTCGCCGAGCTTGGAAAGAGCATCGCGTATGACTCCATTAAGTTCCGTGTTCAGTAATTGAGCGTCCGGCGCGGGCTTATCGCTGCGAAGTTCCGTAGTGTTCCCGCCGTCGATCTCGACTGTCGGAGCTTCTCTGCGGCGTGAGCGGAGCGCATTGCTCGCGGCGTTCTTGGCGATGCCGCAGAGCCACGTCGAGAGCAATGCTTCATCGCGCAGGCTATGTATGTTTCTGTATGCGCGCATAAAAGTTTCCTGCGTCAGTTCCTCTGCTAAACCGTGTTCGCCGACCATGCCGTAGAGAAATCTGAGCACGAGCCTGTGATGCCGCTCGAAGATCGAACGAAAGGCCACCGCATCACCACTGCGAACGCGGGCAATCAGGCTCTCGGATTCGTCCATCAATATTCCCGCGCACGCATCTTGCGAACTTGCCGCCATAAGACTCGTTTCTTAATTCCGAGCGTTTCTTAAACGCCTGTGGCTTCTCAAAGCATCCCGCTTTAATCGCCCAAGTAACATGCAGGATTTATCCTCGTTCCAATTAATTAGTACCCATCTAAAGCAAAAGGTTTCAGGCCGCCGGATTAATTTCCACAAAACCCTTCCCTGTGCGCCGGTATGAAATTTCAAAGGATACTTCTCACGCGCCCTTTACACACGAAGCGCGTGATGATCGCTGCTTAACGATCACCACGCGCTTCGTGTGCGTTCTGTTGTTGTCCAAAAGAGCTTAAAGGTCTTTAGATTTGTCGTCGGTGATGCCGCCCGCGATGATCGTCTCGTCTTCGAGCGACGGGTTAATCACATCGTCAATCGGGTTCGACGGATTTACGGCAGTATCCGCGCTGCCGCCCATCGCCGCGCCGGATGTTCCTCCGCCGATATTGGTTGTGCCGCCGCCGCCCATCGGACTCGGCATTTTGCTGCCGGAAGTAAAATCATCATCCGTATCGAGACTGCTTTTATCTCTTGCCATTGCTGTTCCTCCGTTTGTTTATGTGTTTGAAATTCCCCGTGGATTGTTTCGTGCGCTCGAACGCTTCACATTGTAGCCGTTCGGCGTCGCGCCCGCCAACGCTTTAGCCGCGCGTGCGGGCGTTTTATCGGGCGTGATATAATTTTCCTTTCCGACAATGCAACGAACAGGCATCTACATACACATTCCCTTTTGCCGCCGCCGCTGCTCTTACTGCGACTTTGCGACACACGCCTTCGATGCCGATTTGTCTTCGCGTTACGTGCGCGCGCTCGTATCGGAAATCGAAGGCTTCGACGCGCCTTCGGCGATGCGCGATGCGGACACGATATACTTCGGCGGCGGCACGCCGAGTCTATTGCTACCCGAACAAATTTCATTCGTTCTCGACGCTGTGAAAAAATGTTTTCATGTCGCGGAAGATGCCGAAGTGACTTTGGAGATCGATCCGGGAACTGCATCGCCCGATGCGTTGCGCGAGTTTCGCCGCGCAGGAATCAACCGCGCGAGCTTCGGCGCGCAGACTTTCGATGACGACGAACTACGCCGCTTAGGGCGCGCACACACCGCCGCCGATGTTCGCCGCACAATGACGGATTTGCGCGATGCCGAATTCGATAATGTCAGCCTCGATTTGATCGCAGGGCTGCCGTCGCAAACGCTTTCCGCATGGCAACGCAACGTCCGCGAAGCGCTCGCACTTCGTCCCGAACACTTGTCGCTTTACCTTCTGGAAATCCACGAAGGCACGCCGCTTCACGCGCAGATTAAACGCGGCGCGGCGGCGCAGCCCGACGATGACGCGGCGGCAGAAATGTATCAGTTGATGGCTGAAATGGCGCGCGCCGCAGGCTATGAGCACTACGAGATTTCCAACTTTTGTTTGCCGGGACACGCAGCGCGCCACAACACGAAATACTGGACGGGCGCGCCCGTTTACGGCTTCGGCTGCTCGGCGCATTCCTATGACGGAACTTCGCGCCGCTGGTCGAACGAACGCGGCACAACGCGCTATCTGGAATTGATCGAAACAACCGGCGAGGCCGTCGCCGAAGTAATCCAGCTGGCAGAAGATGAGCAGCGCGCTGAAGCGATTTTTCTCGGCCTCCGATTGCAGCAGGGAATCGATCTCGGCGAACATCGAACGCGCTACGGCGTGGACGTGCGCGAGCAGTACCGCGATGAACTCGCGCGGCTCACCGACGCCGGATTGATCGAGTTAAAAAACGGCACGATGAAACTAACCACGCACGGCGCGCTTCTTTCCAATGAAGTGTTCGCAATTTTTGTATAAGGAAGCAGGAGACAGAAGTCAGAAGTCAGAATAAAAACAACCACAAGCGTAGGTGCGATGAGAATGAACTCGACTGCCTTCGCTTTCTTCTTCTTTATTTCTTCATTCTGACTTCTGTCTCCTGACTTCCGGCTACTAATTTTATGATTGATTTACGAAGCGATACTGTGACGAAACCTAGCCCTCGGATGCGGCGCGCGATGGCCGAAGCCGAAGTCGGCGATGATGTGTATTTGGAAGACCCGACGGTCAATCATTTGCAGGAACGCGCCGCCGAAATCTTCGAGAAGGAAGCCGCGTTGTTTGTCCCGACGGGTTCGATGGGCAATCTGATCGCCGTCAAACTGCACACGCATCCCGGCATGGAAGTCGTCATCGAAGAGCGCGGGCATATCTATAATTACGAGATGGCGGGCATGGCTGCCGTCGCCGGAACGCTTGCGCGCCCCGTCAAAAGCGCCGACGGCACGGGCATTCTCGCATGGCCTGATATAGAAGCGGCGCTGCACGTCGGCGGCGCATATTACGTTGCTCCGACGGGACTCATCGCGCTTGAAAATTCTCATAATCTGGCGGGCGGTACGGTTCTTCCGCGCGCCGTTTGCGCAGAAATTTGCGAGCGCGCACATGCTCTAAAACTTCCTGTGCATTTGGACGGCGCGCGGATTTTCAACGCGGGCGTCGCGTTGAATGAACCGGTTGCGACGCTCACGCGTGCCGTCGATTCCGTGATGTTTTGTTTGTCGAAGGGTTTAGGCGCGCCCGTCGGCTCGATGCTGCTCGGCACGCGCGCTTTCATCGAAGAAGCGCGTGTGTGGCGCAAACTGCTCGGCGGCGGAATGCGGCAAGTCGGCGTGCTTGCCGCCGCCGGACTCGTCGCGCTCGAAGAAAGCCCCGCGCGCCTTCATGAAGATCACGAAAACGCGCAACTCTTGGCGCAAGGACTCGCGGACATAGACGGCATCGCAATCGATCCCGCGAAGATTGTGACGAACATCGTTATCTTCGGAATTGCCGGAACGGGCATCACGGCAAACGCCATTTGCGACGAATTGAAGGAACGCGGCGTGCTCGCGTCCGGCTTCGGTTCGAGCATACGCATGGTCACGCATTACGATGTCACACGCGCCGGAATTGAAACGGCTTTGCGCGAACTGCGCGAAGTAATCGGTAACAAACGCGTGCAGCGTGATGATGGTGCTGCTGCTGCTGTTGGCGGCAATGTGGATGGAATCGATAGCGGGACGATGACGACAGTCGCCGCCGCGAAATCATAGGAGCGCGTTTTCGTTTGAAGCAACGATTAATCATTGCCGTTGACGGGCCTTCGGGCGCGGGCAAATCCACGCTCGGGCGCATGATCGCGCGTGAACTCAAACTGCTTTACATAGACACGGGCGCGATGTACCGCGCGGTGGCGCTCGCCGTTATAGAATCCGGCGTGAGCACGACGGACGCCGCGAAAGTCGCTTCGATTGCCGACTCAGTGCGCATTGAATTAGCGGGTGATCCTGACTCCTTGCGCGTCGCTTTGAACAAGCGCGACGTGACCGATGAACTTCGCACCGAACAGGTCAGCCATATGGCGTCAATCGTTTCGGCGATTTCGCAGGTGCGCCGCACGCTTGTCGAACGCCAGCGCGAAATAAGCGAGTCGAGCGCGGACGGCGTCGTGCTCGACGGGCGCGACATCGGGACAATCGTGTTCCCGAATGCCAGCATTAAGTTTTTCTTGACGGCTGCGCCCGAAGCACGCGCGCACCGTCGTTATGAAGAAGACCGCGTGCGCGCGCAGGATATTTCCTTCGAGGAAACGCTCGCCGATATTAACAAGCGCGACCAAAGAGATTCGACGCGCGAGGATTCGCCGCTCGCCATCGCCCGTGACGCCATCGTTATAGATTCCTCGGAACTCTCCATCGAAGACGTTTACGCGCGCATGATGGAAGCGATCAGAGCGCGACTCGACGAAAGGACAGCATGAAACTTCCCGGATTCTCATTCAAGAACGAAGGCCTCTGGCTTGCACTTTCTACCTACGCGCTGCCGGTCATTGGCCTCCTACTCTATCTTCTCTCCTATTTTCTGTTCCGGCTTTTCAAGCATTAAATTTTATGTTCACAGGCATTATCGAAGAACTCGGGCGCATTCATTCGATTGAGCGACGCGGCGAGGGCGCGCGGCTCATCGTCGAAGCACATATCGTGACGGGCGACACGCGCGAAGGCGATTCAATCGCGGTCAACGGCGTATGTTTGACGGCGATTGACGTGCGCGCCGGTTCGTTTGCGGCAGACGGTTCGAGGGAAACTCTGCAACGCTCAACGCTCGGAACTTTGCGCGCCGGATCACACGTCAATCTCGAACGCGCGGTGACGCCCGCAACGCGTCTCGGCGGCCACATCGTGCAGGGGCATGTCGATGCGCGCGGGCAATTTTTGAGCGCCGAAGAACACGGCGGCTCATGGACGGCGCGCATCAATTATCCAATGGAGATGCAGCGCTACTTTGTCTTCAAAGGCTCGGTCACAGTCGAAGGCATCAGCCTGACCATCGCCGCGCTCACGGATGATTATTTCGAGATTGCCGTGATTCCGAAAACGTGGGCGCTCACCAATCTCTCGCACTTGCGCACGCATGACCACGTCAATCTCGAAGCAGACATCATCGCCAAATACGTCGAGCGCATTTTGACAATCGGCGCGAACACTGAAAAAGAGAATTCGCCATCGCTCACTTTAGAAAAGCTGGCAGACCTCGGCTACAAATAATCGTCTATCAATAAACGGCTATGAACACCACGAGCGCCACGCGCAGTTGAGAGAATATCTTCTATGATAGATACCAAATCCGACAACAATGAACCTGTCGCGCAGCACAATTCGCGCGCCAATCTGGAGCGCCTGCTCGACGAGATTATTCAGCAGCCCGAACGCCGCGCCGAAATCGCGCAAAACATCGACGTCGTTTTCGGTCAGGATAAAGTCGTGCTCGTGCTCGACATGAGCGGCTTTTCGCGCACGACGCAACGTCATGGCATCGTCGCGTTTCTCTTGATGATTCACGAAATGCAATTAATCGCCCGGCCTTCCTTGCAAACTCACGGCGGGCTGCTCATCAAGGGCGAAGCGGACAATCTTTTTTGCCTCTTCGATACGGTTGATGCGGCTGTCGGCGCGAGCCGCGAGATAAGGGATCGCCTGAACGTCGCCAACATGCTGCTGCCCGAAGATCATCGCCTGTACGTTTCCATAGGCATCGGCTACGGGCGGATTTTGAACATCGGCGACCATGATTTATTCGGCGATGAAGTCAATCTAGCCTCCAAACTCGGAGAAGACATAGCGCAAAAAGGAGAGATTCTCTTAACGGCGAACGCCCGCGCCGCGCTTCAGGATGCAACCGTCCAGACGCGCGAAGACACTGTGAGTATCTCCGGCCTGTCTCTGGCCTACCACGTTGTGCAGAGTTAAGCCGGAAAAGTCTGCAACGCGTAATGGGCGTTAGGCGGACACTACCGAAGCTTTAGAAGAGTTGAGATATGGGAAAGGTCAGAATCATTGTGACAAGCGAGTGTGCCGCGAACGACGAGCGCATCGTTGTTCGAACGCTTACAGTTGATACGGATTCTGGTAAACGTCTTACAGCCAGCCGTGCCGCACGGGTGCTGGCACGAAGCGTTCCCGGCTTCCGTCGGCGTAAGGGTAGGTATGCGCGCATGGATGGTGTTTCGGTATTACCTGTAATGGAAGTGACCGGGCAAGGATGGTGCGCTTGGCGATTGAAGACTGGTGACGATGCGCCATCAGGCTATGAACCACCTATTCCCGGTCGCGTTGGAAAGCTAAATTCTGCGAACAATCCATTGGCTGACCGCACGAGTGGAGTATGGGAGCGAGCAGATGTTTCTGAAGTATTGTTCTCGGACACGGGCAACAACGGATAAGCCATCGCATCGAGTGAGCCTTATCCCGTGCCGCCTATCAATGCATTCAACCGGAGCGCGAAATAGCGTTGCGTTGCCTGACAAATTCTTGCACTCAACAGCTTGATATGAACACCTCTTATTTCTTTCCCTAAAGTTTACGTCGGATGCTTCATTTAGGTGGCAGCTAAAAGCCGCTGCTAATGACTTCGGCACAAACTTCTCTCATTAACGCGAGTCGCCAAAAGCGCGGCTTTCGGGTAAGATAATCGTTGCCGATATTCTCTCCCGACAATCTGCTGCGCGTGAACAAACATGCCTTTTGCTGCCATTGAAGACGCCGCGCGCGATATACGCGACGGGCGCATGATTATTATTGTTGACGACGAAGACCGCGAGAACGAAGGCGATCTGGTTTGCGCGGCGGAAAAAATCACGCCCGACATAATCAATTTCATGGCGACACACGCGCGCGGTTTGATCTGTTTACCGCTCACGGAGGAGCGCTGCGACGAACTGCATTTGACGATGCAAGTCGCGGACAATACGTCGTTTCTCGGCACGGCTTTTACAGTCTCCATCGAAGCGCGCAAAGGTGTCACGACGGGCATCTCCGCGCATGACCGCGCGACGACGATTTTGACGGCGGTTGATTCAAGCACTCGTCCGGCAGACCTCGCGCGTCCCGGCCACATTTTTCCTTTGCGCGCCCGGCGTGGCGGCGTGCTTGTGCGTCCCGGACAAACAGAGGCGAGCGTTGACATCGCGCGCATCGCGGGGCTGCAACCGGCGGGAGTGATCTGCGAGATTATGAACACGGACGGCACGATGGCGCGCCTTCCGCAACTACAGGAATTTGCACACACGCACGATTTGAAAATCATCTCCGTCGCCGATTTGATTCGCTATCGTATGCGCAAGGAAGTGCTTGTCAGGCGCGCGGCGGAAACCGATTTGCCGACTGTCTACGGACGCTTTCGCGCCGTCGCCTTCGAGAACGTCGTCAATAACGAAGTACACTTGGCGATGGTCATGGGCGATGTGAAAACGAATGAGCCTGTGCTGGTGAGAGTACATACGGAGAACGTGACGGGTGACGTGTTCGCATCAATCGTTGACGACACGAATTATCAATTGCATACGTCGCTCGAGAAAATCGCGGCGGCTGGTCGCGGCGTCGTGCTGTATTTACGTCAACGCGAGCACGGGCTTGATTTGATTCACCAGCTACGCACGTATGAGTTAATGCAAAAGCGCAATTTGAGTTTGCCGGAAGCAAGCCTTGAAACGTGCTACGGCGCGGACAGAGATTACGGCGTGGGCGCGCAGATTCTGCACGAATTAGGACTTCGCAGGATTGTGCTTTTGACGAATCGTCCGCCGAAGGTCGCAGCACTCGAAGGCTTCGAGTTGGAAGTGACAGGGCATGTGCCGCTCGGCTCACCAATGAGTGAAAAAGCGTTGATGGAAAAGTAGTCGAACTTTGTCGCCGGATGACTCGCTTTCCGGCGAGCGGCAGCGGCAATAGTATGAGCAGTTGTGGCGTTGGCGGCAACGCTTGTTAAAGTTTAGTCATCAAGGATAACGTTGCAGTACGGTCGGTGTTTCTTTGCGAAGCGCATTCTTTCGCGGCTTCGATTTTCTCTCCACACAAATTTAATTACACAAAGAGCGAACGCGCCGGGTCAAACCTCGCGCACATTGTCTTATGCCCGTTGATGAAAGTGACGAAAGCCTGAAGAATACGGGCGCGTCGCCAGTAGAGAAAAATAAAGCCACAGAGCCGGAAGTTTCCGCCGCGCTGCAATCGACGACGGACGCACCCTTGCCGCCCGTCGCCGAAAAGATTGCGGAACAGGATGCCGACAGCCCCGAACCGCAAACGCCGCAGGGCGAGCGCCGCCGTTACCTGACGCGCCGCAATGCCTTTATCGGAACGCTCGCCGTTGCCGCGATTCTCCTTGTGCTCGCCATCACGGGCGTCGTCGTTTACCGTCTCGGTTACGTTGACCGTTATATTGCGAATCAAATTGTTTCGACGCTCGCCGAGTTCGGTATTCGCGCCGACATCAAAGAATTTCACACGGTCATCAGCCCGCGCTCCGTCGAGATGAGCAACATCGATCTCTACGACGCGAAGACCAATGCAAAGCTCGCGCACGCCAACCAATTGCTCGCCAAAATCCGCATCGAAGATTTGTACGCGCTCAATCTGCGCCGCAACATCAACCTCGAAGCCTTAGACATCAACGGACTCGAAGCATGGGTCGCGTTCGACGAAGAGGGACGCTCCAACTTCGACAATCTGCGCCTGCCGCCGCCAGACCCGAACCAGCGCATTCTTTTTTCGTATTCGACGGCGAAGGTCACGCTCAAGGATGCGGTCGTGCATTACGGCGACGAGCAGCACAATCTTTCCGGCACGGCGCGCAACATACGCGCCAGCGTCGAGCCAGATGATCCGAATGCTCCCGCCGAAAGCCGGATGAACAAAGTCGCCGTCGCGCTCTCCGATTCGACTTTTGTTTATGACAATCGCCCCGTCGATCACATAGACATCGACGCGCACGGGCGCGTTAATCAAACGCGCGCCGAGATTCAGGATTTAACGCTGCGCTCGCCCGTCGCCGAAGCGCATCTTCAGGGTACGATGGATGATTGGCGCGCGCTTCGCTATCAAATGAACGTCACGTCCACAGTCAATCTGACGCAGGCTTCGGATATTTTTCAAACGGGCGCAACGCTTCGTGGCGCGGGCAATTTTATAGGCACGGTGACCGGCGAAGGCACGCGCTATCAAGTCAAAGGCGAGATTAAATCCGACGCGCTCGCGGCAGACAACATTCGTCTTAAAGCTTTGAACTTGAACGCCACCGCAAGCGGCGACGGCGCGAGTTATAACATCACGGGACGCGCCGTCGCGGAACTCTTGACGGCAGGCGATTTTCAATTGAACAAATTGCAACTCGCGGGCAACGTGATGGGGACAGGCACGGACTTTCGCTGGGTCGGCGATCTGCGCGCGGCGGCAGCGCGCGGCCCCGGCCCCACCACCATCGCCGGACTCATCCTGCGCGACGTGAAGGCAGACGTGCAGGACAAAACGATTACAGCCAACGCCAGCGGAGTTTCCGTTGACAGGCTTCTTGTCGCGGGCGCAAACGTCAGCGGTGCGCGCGTGTCCGGCGTCCGCGTGCGTTCGGAAAACGGAGTGGTCACGGCTTCCGCCGCCAATGCCCAAGCCGGAGCGATTACGGCTAAGGGCGCGCGAGTTAATGGCGCAAGTCTCGCGGGCGTGACAATCACAAGCCGCGACGGTGCGACAACGCTCTTGGCGAAGAATGCGCGCGTCGGAACTCTTAACGCACAGGGCGCGCGCGTGAACAACGCGACGACGGGCAACCTTAGCGTCGTCAATCGCGGCGGCACAACGAACGTCGTCGCTGACAACGTGCGCGTCGGCGGCGCAAACGCGTTCGGCGCGATTATCGGCAGCATCAACATCGCGGGCGTAAGATTGGCGATTCACGATGGGGGGCGCGTCGAAGGCTCGTCGAGCGATGTGGGCGTTGGCACTGTCGCTTACAACGGCGGCGCGAAAAGCAATCTTAATGGACGCGTCGAGAACGTGCGGCTGGCGCATCCTGTTTTCACGCTAGAGCCTTCGGGACGTTATCGCGCAAGCGCCGATTTGAGCTTGGGCGGCGGCGTGCTCGGCGAAGTCAAACTCGGCGCTGCCCGCGCTAACATTGTGGCGACGAACAGCACTATTCAGGCCAATAATTTTACCGCCGATATTTTTAACGGGCGCGCAAGCGGCAACGCCGTTGTCAGCACAGCGAGAGGCGGTGCGTCGCGCATTAATGCGGACTTTGGTGATCTGGACATCGGCAATCTCGTTGCAGTGCTGTCCGGGCGCGTCGTGCCGGTTGCGGGAAAAGCGACGGGCAATGTCGATCTGACTTTTCCCGGAACAAATGTCACGTCGGCAAGCGGCAGTTTGCGCGCGCAGTTTGCGGGCGACACGGGAACGGATGCGGGCGCGCGCACGCCGCTCACAGGCGACGTGGCGCTTCGCGCTGATCGCGGGCTTTTCAACATCGAGCGCGCCAATCTTCGCACCGCTGCAAGCGAGCTAAACGCATCGGGACAATTTTCGCTCGAGCGTGATTCCAATTTGCAGATTAATCTTGCATCGACGGACGCAGCGGAATTACAACGCGTGCTGGTCGCGTCCGGCCTCGCGCCGTCCATCGAAGACCAACTCAACGATTACAAAATCGAGCTTGGCGGCAAACTCGCTTTTAATGGCACGGTGCGCGGAGCGCTCGCCGCGCCGAACGTTGACGGGCGCGCATCGCTCGATTCGCTTATCGTCGGCGGGCGCGATCTGGGTTCACTCGCCGCGACAATCAATGCCACGCCCGCGCTCTTGCGAGTGACGGACGGGCGGCTCGTCGAACGTGACGGCGGCGGCGCGCAGTTCGCCCTCAATGCTCCGCTCACGAACACGAACGCCAATAACATTTCACTCGATGCGACGCTCGACCGCGTCAACGTCGGCAATCTCATCGTCGCTCTCAATCAAAAAAGCGGCGTGCTTGCAGACACGCAATCCGATCTTTCCGGGCGCATCAACGTGACGGGCTTGCCCGGCAATGCAAGCGGCAATGCCGATTTGCGGTTCGGCGCGGGACGCATCGGCGGGCAGCCTTTCGAGAGCATCGCCGCGCGTGCAACCTTCGACGGCTCGAACGTCAATCTCGAAACAGTCGACGCGCGTTTCGACGCCGGAAGAGTGGTTGCAAACGGCACGCTTAATCTAGAAACGCTCGCCGTCAACTTACAGGCGCAGGGCAATGACATAAAGCTTGACCGTCTGGCAGCCTTTGCGGGCAACGCCTCTTCGCTTCCGCAGTTGACCGGCACGGCGAACATCACCGCCAGCGCGACGGGAACGCTGAAGGATTATTCATCCTTGCAAATCAACATCAACGGGGAAGGCCGCGACGTGACGATTAATGGGCGACAGGCGGGCGCGCTCACGCTTGTCGGGAGCACGGAAAACAAGATTTTCGATTTGCGTTTGACGACAGGCATTTTCGGCCAGCCGCAGGTTATCGCCGCCCGCGTTGATTTAAGTAACAGCCGTTTGCCGACGACCATCGAAACGACGCTCACAGGCACGGATTTAACGCCGCTCTTTGCCGCCTTGCTTCCGGCTGACACCGTCAAAATTCGCGGGCGCGCGACGGGTTCATTCAATGCCAGCGGCAACCTTGCGGACGAAGACGGTTATCCATCATTAGCAGGGCTTCGCGGCACGGCGCGCTTCACAGACCTTTCCATCCAAGTCGAGGATGTGCAGTTGACTGCGACTGCGCCTTTGATCGTGCAGTTTTCCAGCAACGAAATCTTTTTCGAGAAAACACAATTTACAGGCCCCGGCACGAACGTTACCTTCGGCGGCACGGCGGCGCTCTCCGGCGCGGGTCGGCAGAATCTTTCGATTGACGGCAAACTCAATCTGCGCATCCTGAATAGCATTTCGCCGGACATATTTTTATCCGGCACGGCGGAAGCGAGCGTGCGCGTCACAGGCACATACGAGCAGCCGCGCTTGCTCGGCACGGCGTCGGTTGCGGGCGCGTCGTTTTCCACGCTTGTCGGCGATCAGCGTTTGACCGTCGCCAACGTCGCGGGTCTCGTGCGTTTCAACAGCAATCAAGCGCAGCTCGAATCTTTGACAGGCACGCTCGGCGGCGGGCGCGTCACGGCTTCGGGCGGCGCATTGCTCGCGGGCTTTGTGCCGACGCGTTTTCGTTTCAGCGTGCGCGGCGACAATGTGACCGTGCCTCTTCCGCAGGATTTCCGCTCGACAGCCGACGCGGATTTAGCCGTCAGCGGCACGACACGCGAGCAGGTTATTACAGGCACGGTCAATTTGCGCCGCGCCGAGTACACGCAGAACATAGAGCTGGCTGATTTGATTAATCGCCGCCGTGAAATCTCGCTTTCGGAAGGCGGCGGCTCGGCGTTCGGCGCAACGACGCAACTCGATCTGCGCGTGGTCGGGCGCGATGCGCTCGTCGTGCGTAATAATCTGGCGGACGTCGTCGGCTCCGTCGCGCTCAATGTCGGCGGCACTTTGGATGATCCCGTGATTGCCGGGAGAGTGACGGCGACGCGCGGCACGCTCAATTTCCGCAACGACCGTTATGAATTAACACGCGCATTTATAGACCTTCCGGCGCGTTCCTTGAGCGAGGCCGACCCGCTTCTCAACATTCAGGCCGAAGCCGAAATCAAAGGCTATCGGGTAATCGTCGCCTTGACCGGGCCTCTCTCCCGACCGGACGCGAGCGTGCGTTCCGACCCTGCGCTTCCGCAATCCGATGTTGTCGCGCTCATTACGACGGGCGATCTTTCGAGCGGCGACGCGGGCGTTTCCACGCTTGCGCAGTCTGGACTCGGCACGGCGGCAAGCCTTTTGACCGATTCGCTTATCAATAACCCCGTGCGCCGCGCTTCCGATAAGCTGTTCGGTTTGCGCGTCGAGATCGACCCGCTGATTTCCGGGCGCGGCGGCTCAAGCCCGACGGCGCGCTTGAAAATTACGCGCCCGATTAATCGCAATTTGACTGTGACTTATTCGACCAACGTGACATCGGATCAGAATCAGGTGCTCGCCGTCGAGTATCGCTTGTCGGATCGCATGTCGTTCGTCGCGCAATACGAGCAGGGGTCAGTCAACGGTTTGAGTTCGCGCAACGACAATTTCAATTTCGAGATACGGTTCCGCAAGCGGTTTTGACGGATGGCGAGTTTTTCTCATAACACGACAGGAATGCGTCGCACTGGTGACATCGACTTGCGCTTACTAAGGGGCGCTTGTCGTGGTTCGCTCTTTGTTGTGCGCCGCTTCGTTTTCTTCTTCGCCGCCGCCTTAATTACGCTCTCTGCTTGCACGGAAAACTCCTTCGCCGCTGGTATTGATGCAATGGCGCATCAGCAGCCTGCCGCGCTTCAAGTCGGCGCTTACGAAGGCCGCACAATCACGGCAGTCGAAATTGTCATCGAAGGCTCTGCTCCCGATGCGGCGGCGGAAGCGGAGTTGGCATCTCTTTTAAGCGTTGCGCCGAACACGGAATATGCGGCGGTGCGCATCCGCGATTCTTTAGAAGAACTTTTTAAGTCAGGGCGCGTTGCCAATGCGCGCGTCGAAGTCTTTGAAGCAAACGCGAGTGCCGCCACGCGAACAACGGCGACGGGCGCGGCGGCAAGCAGCGGCAGTCCTATCCGCGTGCGCTTCGTCGTTCGGCGACAAGTGCGCGTCGGCGAGGTAGTGCTCGATCTGAAAGGCGCTGGCACAACGCTTTCGGCGGACGAGATACGCGCGCGCCTCAACATGCTCGAACCCGGCGCGTCAGTCACGGAACAAACGCTCCGGCGCAACGCCGACGAAATTCAAGTTTATCTGCGTGATCGCGGTTTCTTTCGCGCGACAGTCGAATCTTCGCAGCAGTTGGACGCGAGCGGGGTGCGCTCCGTCGTTACTTTCCGCATCGATGCGGGCGAGCAGGCGCGCGTTGCCGCCTTCAACATCAACGTCACAGGTTTCGATCCGCAACTTATTCGCCCGACGCTTGCGCTACAGCCTAATGCGCCTTTCTCGCGCACAGCACTCGGCGAAGACATCAATCGCATACGTCAGGCCATCATCGCGCTCGGGTATTTAGCGCCGCAGTTGAACGACGCGGACGTGCGCCTAGATTCGGCAGGGAATCTCATCACGATAAACTTGACCGGCGCAGTCGGGCCGAAGGTTTCCGTCAGTTTGCAAAATTACACTCTGAGCAAAAAGAAGGAGCGCGAGTTGTTGCCCGTCACGCGCGAGGGCAATGTCGATCAATCGGCGATTGAAGAAGGCCGTCGCCGCCTCCTTAATCGTTTGCAGGAACAGGGCTATTTTTTCGCGGACGTGACGCCCGTTTGCGCCATCACGCCGCCGCTCCCTGTTGTCGCCGCTGCCGTCACAGCGCCGCCGGGCGACACCCTCGCAGAGAACAACACATGCGAGAATTTGAATCCGCAGGAATTGTCGAATCGCAACGTCCAGATAACTTACGATGTCGAGCGCGGGCGGCTTTTCAAACTCACGGACATACGCATCGAAGGCACAAACAAACTTTCTTACGCCGATGTCGAAAACGATCTCAAAACGCAGAAGGCCAATGCGCTCGGCTTTATTCCCTTCTTCGGTTACGGGCGCGGATTCACGAGCCGCGAATTGCTCGAAACCGACAAGCGCGCGATTGCCGCGCGCATGGCCGATCTAGGTTATCGCAAAGCAATCGTTGACGTGCGTCAGGGCGTTTCCATCAACGGCGAAGGCCTGATTATTACCTTCGTCGTCACTGAAAATGCGCTGACGCGAGTTGCCAGCGTCGAAGTTCGCGGCAATCAGATTTACACGGACGAGCGTTTGCGCGATGAACTGACGAGCCAGACATGTCATGCGGACGACGACACGCGCGGCCCCATCGTAGTCGGCGCGCCCTTCTCTCGCACGCGCGCGCGCGCCGACGGCAACTGCCTGCTTAATTTGTATGCGCGCAACGGCTACGTCGATGCGCAGGTCGATTTCTCCATTGTCGAACTGCCGCGCAAAAGCGGCGATGAGCAAGTGCGTCTCGTTTACACTGTGAAGCGCGAGGGCGACAAGGTTTTCGTCCATCGCATTCTCATCAACGGCAATGTGAAGACGAAAAAGGAAGCGATCCTTCAGCAATTGCCGATTGCCGAAGGAGATATACTGCGCGCCGATAAATTGACCGAAGGCGAGCGCAATCTCTACAACACGGACGCCTTTCGCCAAGTCATCGTGCGCACGGAACCATCCGGCGAAACAAGCGCGGGCTTTCGCAAGTACGACATCATCATCGACGTTGAAGAAAAGAAACCGCGCCTCTTGCAGTACGGCGGCGGCTATTCGACGGACAAAGGGCCGGAAGGATTATTCGATTTAACCAACTTGAATGCCTCCGGCAAATTACGGCAAACCGCGCTTCGTTTGCGCGCAGGCCAGCGCCAGCAACTTTTGCGGCTCGAATATCTCGATCCGCGTTTTCGTCAATACGGCAATCGTCAATTCGCGCCGCTCAATCTCTCCGCGCAATACCAGCGCGACTCGACGATCACGCGTTTCTTTCGCACGACGATTGATCGCGGCAATTTCGGCGTCGTCCAGCGCCTCAACGAAGACGGCAAGCCGATAGATCAATTCGGCGTTGTCACAAAAGAACCGTCGCTCAATCGCTTCACGATCAACGCCGAAACGCAGCGCGACCTCGAAATGGTGCTTTCACCGCAGGGTAAAGTATTGAAGCGCACGACAGTGCTCGCGCGTTACAACTATGAAGACGTGCGGCTCTTCAACATAGAGAGCTTGCTTATCACCGACATTCTTCGCCCGGATCGCAAGATACGTCTCTCGCGTTTTGCAGCGACGCTTGTGCGGGACACGCGCGATGATCCGCTCGATGCCACGCGCGGCGATTTTTTAACGTTCGATTACGCGATTGCGCTGCGGCAACTGGGCGGCAATCTCTCGTTCAATAAACTGCTCACGACTTACCGGCGCTACTACAAATTCGAGGGCTTGCGCGGCACTGTGCTGGCAGGCTCGGCGACGCTCGGCCTTGCTAATATTCTTAGCCCGCGCGACCGCGACGGTAATAATGTGATTGATGAACGTGACCGGCAGCTTCCCATTAGCGAGCGTTTCTTTTCGGGCGGCTCGACGACTCTGCGCGGCTTCGGCTTCGAGGAAGCAGGCCCGCGCTTCGTGATTCCCGGCGGCCTCTTCCGCAATAATAAAGGCGAGCCTGTCAATCTCAATCCGTTCACGGTTCCCATCGGCGGCAACGCCCAAGCGATCATTAATCTAGAAGCGCGCGTGCCTGTCACAAAGGATTTCGGAGTCGTGCCTTTTTACGACGGCGGCAATGTCTTTCGCACCGCGAGCGAACTCTTCGGGCGCAAACCAATCGCACCTGCTAACGTGAGCCTCGCCGATCTACGAAGCTTTTTTAACGCGCGGCAGAATTTTACGCACACCGTCGGTCTGGGATTTCGCATCAAAACTCCCGTCGGCGGCTCCGTTTCAATCGACTATGGATATTTGCTGAACCCGCCGAGCTTTTTGATACCGCAGGCGAACGCGCCCGATGCGATTTTTCGGCCTAAACCTTCGCACATTCATTTTCGTTTCACGCAGACGTTCTGAAAAAAATGAACAACGGAAAAATATTGAAGTTCACACGCGCCGCGATTCTTTTGTTATCAGCGTGCCTTTCCGTGTGCGTTTCGTTTTCGCGGGCTACTGCGCAAACCGTCGCGGATAAGTGGATCGCCAGCGTCAACAGCGGCGCGCCCACGCCAGACCTCATCACTTACTCCGACTTGCTGTGGCAGTTAGCGCTTCAGCCCGCCGCGCCGCTTTCCAACCCGCGCACAGAAGACTTGAACCGCGTGCTGCAACTCATTATCAGCCAGCGCTTGATTTTGCAGGAGGCAGCGAAACTGCCGACGATTGCGCCGGATAATCGCGCGGTGGACGAAGCCTTGAAAACTCTCGGCGCAGCATTTCCATCAGCGACGGAACTAATGCAGCGCGCGCAAACAGTCGGCCTCAACGCCGAACAATTGCGCGAGATCGTGCGGCAGCGGCTCGCCATAGAAAATTATCTGGACTTTCGTTTTCGCTCGTTCACCATCGTCACGGACGCCGAGGTCAATGATTATTACAAAGACGTTTACGTCCCGCGCCTTCGCCGCCAATCTCCCGGGCGAATCATCCCCGGCCTAGACGAAAAAATACAGGCAGACAAAACCGTGCGTGACGACATACGCCAAACGCTCACCGAAAGCAAAATCGAATCGGACACGGACGCCTTTCTCGATGCCACGCGCGAGCGCGCCGACATTATCTGCCTAGACCCTGCCTATCGCTGCACGAATCAATAAACGCTTCTCCAGCTTTTAATATCATTAACATCGAATGACGCAGGCCGACGATCAAATATTTGATCAGGGAAAAGAGAAGCGGCCTCGCGTCGGCCTCGCGTTGTCGGGCGGCGCGGCGCGCGCCTTCGCACACCTCGGCGTGTTGCGCGTGCTCGAAGCGCAGGGCATTACCGTCGATTGCATTGCGGGGACATCAGCCGGAGCAATCGTCGGCGCGTTGCTTGCGGCGGGCGTGACGGTTGCGAGAATCGAAGAGATCAGTCGCAATCTGCGCTGGCGCGATGTCGGGCGCATGACTTTGTCGCGGCTCGGCGTTCAATCCAATGCGCCGCTCGAAGATTGGCTGCGCAAACATTTGCCCGTCGCGCGCTTCGAGGATTTACCGATTCCCTTCGCCGCCGTCGCCGCAGACTTGCGCGCCGGAACCGCCGTTACCTTAAGCGGCACGGGCGATGTTCCCTTCGCGGTTCGCGCAAGCTGCGCGCTGCCCGGCTGGTACATACCCGTCGCAGACAAAAGTGGTCGCCAACTCGTTGACGGCGGACTCGTCGCCAATGTTCCGGCGGCAGCCGCGCGCGCACTCGGCGCAGAACTCGTCATTGCAGTTGACGTGAATGCGGAAGGCGCGACATTTTTAGGAACGCCGCGCACGGCCTTCGGTGTGCTGCTGCAATCCTTGATGGTCGTGACACGCACTGTTTCAGGTTATCAATGGCAGGACGCGGATATAATTATTCAACCTAAAATCGGACACATTCGCTGGGACGAACTAGGCCGCAACGACGAACTTCGCACCGCCGGTGAAGCAGCCGCTCTACACTGCCTCGCAGACATCAAACGCCTGCTCGCTATCGCAACAAGGGCTTGAGTTACATGCCAATGCAAAATTGCTCGCCTGTTTTGTTTAGCTGTCTTAAATCTTCTCGAAGATAGCTTGAGCGATGGCGTGCTCTGTGGTGTGTGAGATGGAAATGTGCGCGGCGTTTGCGCCTGACTGAGAAAAGAGTTGCTGTGCTTGTCCGTGAATGTGCAGGACTGGTGCGCCCGTGTCGGCGTTGACTACTTCGATGTCATGCCACGCGAGGCCACCGCTCCAACCCGTGCCGAGGGCTTTGAATGCGGCTTCCTTGGCGGCGAAGCGCGCGGCGTAGTGTTGCGCGGCGACTGCTTCACCGCGCCCATCGCAGTAGGCGCGTTCGCGCGCCGTGAACACGCGCGAGGCAAAGCGCGGCGTGCGCTTGAGGGCTTCGCGGACGCGGGCGACTTCGATAATATCTATGCCGATGGAAATAATCACAGACGAAGATTTAGAATTAAAGCGCGCCGGATTTTACTGGCGCGCGAGTCAAGACTACACGGGCGTGCGCGTGCTGTGTTGCCAGCCGCTCGAACAGGACGGCTTCACGAACGGTTTTTCGACGCGCACGGGCGGCGTCAGTCCCTTCCCGCAAGCGGCGCTTAACCTCGCGGGCTTTTCAATCGATACGAGCGAAAACATTTTCGAGAATCGCCGCCGCTTTCTCGATGTCCTTAATGGTAATTGGACGCTCGCCACTTGCTGGCAAGTTCACGGTGCGGATGTATGCTCGGTGCGCGATGCGGATGATGCTTCCGCAAAAGCGAACGAGCGTTGCGATGCGCTCATCACGCACGCGGAAAACGTGCTGCTCGGCGTGCAAACGGCTGACTGCGTGCCTGTGCTTTTGGGCGACGAGCGAACGGGCGCGGCGGCGGCGATACATGCCGGATGGCGCGGCACGGCGGCAAGCATTGTCGCCCAAACGCTTCAGCGCATGAGCGAGGGATTTGGCACGCGCGCGAGCGATGTAAGCGCCGCCATCGGCCCGGCGGCAAGCGCGTGCTGCTATGAAGTCGGCGCAGAAGTGATCGAGCTTTTCCGCGAACGTTTTTCCGATGCCGATGACTTGCTCACCGCCACGCGCGAAGGCCACGCGTTGATTGACCTTCAAAGAGCGAACCGCAATCAATTAGTCCGCGCCGGAGTGGATGCTTCGCGCATACACACAGCGCCATTCTGCACGATGTGCCGGACAGATTTTTTCTTTTCCTACCGCCGCGAAAAGGCTTTGCATAAACGAACGGGACGCCTGCTCTCGGTCATCGGACGGGAGAACGGCTAGATGTCGGATGTCGAATGTTTATCAGAGACTGGAAACCGGCATCCAACGCCGAAGTCGGACTTGAAATGATCTGTTTTTATTTTTTGGTGCTTTCAAGTTTGATATTACGAACTCCGGTCAAAACTCCTTCTTTGCTGCGTGCCAACTTGATAATCGAGTTAAATCCGCCGCGTCCCGTTAATAGTTTTGCTTTTTCTTCGGGCGTAATAAAAGGGTCGCCTTCAAACCAATAATCATCAATCGAGTATTCCGGAATTTGCGAACTGTAAATTTGCGCGTGAATATGAGCAGGTGTCGTTCTTTTCGGATACGGCGCGGGTTTGATGGTTTTGAACTCATACTTTCCGTCTTTGCCTGTTTTCATATAGCCGCGCAATCTCGGATTATAAGGGTCATCATCTTTGTTGTAGTAACCTGTCGAATCGGTGTGATAAACAAAAAGCACGATTCCTTCGGCTGGCGTAGTTCCGTCGGGTTGATAGATTGTCCCGGACACTAATAACGGTTCACCTTTTTCATTTTTGGAAGCAATCGTCGTTTGCCAAGAAATATTTTGTGGTGCAATGCAAGAACTGCAAGGCATACTTCCTCTACCGGCGCTATAAGGCATCCGTGTAGTTTGGGCGATGATAGCGGGTTGAGCCGTACATCCGCTCAGATTAAATACGCCGAACGATAACGTTGGCAACGCGGCGACACACATCGAAGCACTTTTGATAAATTCCCTGCGATTCGAGTTAATATCTTTACGCATATCAGCCTCAAGCTTTTAATTCCTATCTACAACTTATCATTGTAGAGAAATCCAACATCTGTTTTTATCTGCGGTGAATCTGCTTTGTGCTGCCGCCGCCGAAGAGTGCGGTGTTGGCGCGCTTGACGGGTTCGTTCGCGCTATCGGGCGGCTCGAATGACTTATGGGATGGCGGTTTCGGGTTAAAGCAGCTTCTTAAATTCTTCGACTGTGAGACCCGCATCCCGAACAATGCCGCCCATCGTGAACGCATTAACAGGATTATGGCGCGGAACGGTCACGATGCGAACGCCGTTTGACATGACGATATGTTTGCCTTGACGGGCAATGTAAAAGCCTGCTTTCTCTAAAGCCCTTACCGCTTCGAGATGGTTGATGCCCGGAATACTCGGCATGATTATACGGCGATTTCTACTTCCCGCACATCAGCATCCCGGAAGGATTCTTCGATGACCGATAAATACTCCTGAATGGCATCCTGTATGTTTTCGAGAGCCTCTTCTTCGGTTTCGCCCTGTGACCAACATCCGGGTAATGCCGGACATGATACGCTAATACCCTCATCGGATTTCTGCAA
Source organism: Pyrinomonadaceae bacterium (assembly GCA_051000345.1). Lineage (GTDB taxonomy): Bacteria > Acidobacteriota > Blastocatellia > Pyrinomonadales > Pyrinomonadaceae > JBHENC01. The sequence goes on from JBPCOJ010000069.1 coordinate 28,495, forward strand.
TACGATTTTGTATTTCATATCCTTAGCCTCCATTCTGAATTATGCCGCGAATGCGAAAAGGAGCCATCCAACGTTTATTTTCACCGGCGACGAGTGTGCTTTGTGCTGCTGCCGCCGCCGAAGAGTGCGGTGTTGGTACGCTTGACGGGTTCGTTGGCGCTGACGATTTGCAGCGGCACGGTGGCTTCGCGCGTGGCGGGCGGAAAGCAGGCTTCGTTGTTGCAGCTTTGGTAGCGCAGTCGCACGCGTAGCTCCGCCGCGCTCGAACTGTAGCTGGCGGGAACCGTGACGTTGAAACGCATCACTGCGCGATTTTCGTAAACCGCGAGTTGTTCCTCCGAGAAACTAAAGCGGCGAACGGTGGCGCGCGGGTACACGACGGGAGAAACGCGAAAGCCTGCGGGCGCTTCGATTTTGAGAATCGTCGGGACGGCGTATTTGCCGAGCGGACGATTGCCGTTGACGTGATAGCCGTCCGGAATATCGACGATGATTGCCGCCTGCACCGTGCGCCCGCGCTGCGCTTTGTCCGTCGCAAAGAAACCGTTGATTCCCAAGTTGGCCTGCATCGCCGTTAATGTCGGCGCGGCAGCGATGGTTGCCGAAAGATGCGCAGGGATGACGAAGGAAAGCGCGGCGATGATGGCGAACATGAATAGTCTTGCTGCCGACGGATTCTGTTTAATCGAAGAAAATAATTTCATCTTGGAATTCCTGCCTTCAATGGAAATAAAACGTCGCTTGTCGAAACTCGCGGCGCGTTCAGTTGATTGCGTGAAGCGTCGTCGCTTGCGTGGTCTGGTTATTGGTTGTGCGCGCCGCGAGTTGCCCGCAGGCGGCGTAGATGTCGCGCCCGCGCGGGCGACGCACAAAGGCTTGAACGCCCTTTGATTCGAGAATGCTTTTGAAGCTTTCAATTTGCGCAAACGGCGAAGCATTGTAGGGCAGCGTTTCGGCGGCATTGTGCGGAATCAAATTCACTTTCGCGCGTTGCAATCCATGACGGTTAAGCAAGTTTGCCAACTGCCGCGCGTGTTCGTCGGAATCGTTGACGTTGTCGAGCATGACGTATTCAAAAGTAAAACGCTCGCCCGGCTTCAAGGATTCCTGAAAAACTTTACAGGCGTCGAGAAGTTGATCGAGCGGCCAGCGCTTGTTGATCGGCATCAGTTTGTTGCGCAGTTCGTTTGTCGGAGCCGAAAGCGAAACGGCGAGATGCGGGCGGTCTGGAATCTCAGCGAGTTCGAGTATGCGCGGGACGATGCCTGCGGTGGAAACCGTGACGCGATTGGGAACGATAAACAGCCCTTTGGGTTCGGCCATAATGCGCAGCGCCTTCATCAGCGAATCGAAGGCGAGCATCGGTTCGCCCGCGCCCATTGCGACGAGATTCGTGCCGCGCGGCGTCTCTGTGCCTTCGCCGTAGGCGTCGTTGAGCGCCATGATGATTTGCTCGACGATTTCGCCCGCCGTCAAAGTGCGCAGCAATCCGAGTTTCGCCGTCAAACAAAAATCGCATTGCAGCGGGCAGCCCGATTGCGAAGAGAAACAGATGGTGTCGCGTTTGTCTTCGGGAATGAACACTGTCTCGACGGGAAGATTGTCGTGCGTCTTCATCAAGTAACGCCGCGTGCCGTCCGCTGAAATGTAACGCGATTCGATTGTGAGCGTCGAAGTGACGGCGCGCTCTGCCAATCGCCCGCGAAACTCCTTCGATAGCGCCGTGATTTTGTTTATATCCAACTGCCTGCGCTTGTGCAGCGCAGAAAAGATTTGCTGCCCGCGATAAGCAGGCTCATTCATCTCTAAGACAAATGCCGCGAGTTCGGTTAAAGATAATCCGGTAAGCTGCGTTTCCACATTCATAACACGAGTATTTTACCACCGCGCGCGGCTTATGCTACAGCGCAGAAATGCCCGCGCGTTCCGTTGCGTGTCTGCGAGGCAATTTGCATCCGAACATTTAAGATCGGGTTCGGGTCATGAAAAAGTTACGGCAAGACCGATGCCTTCTACGCTACCGGCAACGGCAATCATTTTTCCGCTCGTCTCTCGTTCCGGTCTTCCTTCACAATATCGATTAGCTCCTTAACGCGTTGGTCTGTGCGCGCCTGTGCATCCGCGAGAGCCGCGATGGAGCGTTTCGCCTCATCGGATGTTTCTACATGTTCATCCAGCCGCTCATCATGGCGGCGAATTATGTCTGTCAGGATTTGCGTGTATTTGCGCACGTCTGCCGCAAATTCCTCAACACGTCGGTCAGTGCGCGCCTGTGCATCCGCGAGAGCCGCGATGCGCGCATCGGCGTGCGCTTGCGCTTCTTCCGTATGAATCTGTGCGTCGGCCAGAGCCGCAATGCTCGTGTCAGCGTGCGCCTGCGCTTCTTCCGTGTGGATTTGTGCATCCGCGAGAGCCGCGATGGAGCGTTTCGCTTCTTCAGATGTTTCTACATGTTCATCCAGCCGCTCATCATGGCGGCGAATTATATCTGTCAGGATTTGTGTGTATTTGCGCACGTCTGCCGCAAATTCTTCTAAATTTATGACGCGGTCTTCAATGCTCACTGGTTGCTCCTTACTCTTCGGCGGCGCGGTGGTTCGTGATTAAATGAACCGAAGGGAAATGAAGCATCATCTTAACGCCGCGTTTGCGGGCGATGCAACCCGCACACATGCGCCGCACGCGAGGCAATCAAAGCGGTTGTAATTCTGCGTGTCACGGCCTATAACAGAATCTTTCGCTTGTTCAAATAATTGTTTGAATCGAAGAAAAGAAGACTCGGAGAAAATCGATTCACAACGCGCTGCTTGTCGCTCGCGCATCTCCTGAATAGCGTTCATACATGTTACCCGAAACGGATTTCATAGTTGTCGGCAGCGGCATTGCGGGCTTGCGCGCGGCGCTGGAGATTGCGCGTGCGGGCGTGCGCGTGACGGTGCTGACGAAGGATCGCACGGACGAATCGAACACGGAGTATGCGCAGGGCGGCGTGGCGGTGGCGCTCTCGGATGCGGATGAAGTTTCTTTGCATGAAGAAGACACTTTGCAGGCGGGCGCGGGGTTGTGCGATGAAGCGGCGGTGCGCGTGCTGGTGGAAGACGGGCCGCGTTACATAGAGGAATTGATCGAGTGGGGAACTGAATTTGACCGCGAGGAAGGCCGCCTTGTTTTTACGCAGGAAGCGGCGCACTCGCGTCGCCGCATACTTCACGCGCACGGCGATTCGACGGGACGCGAAATCGTGCGCGCTCTTATCGCACGCGCATCCGTCGAGCCGCGCATCGCGTTTCTCGCGCACGCCGCAACGGAGTCTTTGATTGTTGCCGACGGGCGTTGCTGCGGCGTGCGTTATCTAGACCCGCTGGTGCGCGCGCCGCGTACACTCTTTGCACGCGCGGTGGTGCTGGCATCGGGCGGCGCGGGACAGCTTTTTCTGCATACGACGAATCCGGCGGTGGCGACGGGCGACGGGATGGCGATGGCTTACAGCGCGGGCGCAGAGCTTGCCGACATGGAGTTTGTGCAATTTCATCCGACGGCTTTAAGCATCGAAGGCGCGCCGCGTTTTCTTCTTTCCGAGGCGATGCGCGGTGAGGGCGGCATACTGCGCAACGAAGACGGCGAGCGCTTTATGTTCGATTACCACGAACGCGGAGAGCTTGCGCCGCGCGATGTCGTGAGCCGCTCAATTGTCGCGGAGATGAAGCGCACGGCGAGCCGCAAAGTTTATCTAGACATGACGGCGCTGGATGCGGCGTTCATCAAACATCGCTTCCCGAAAATCTACGAAACGTGCGCGCGCTACGAATTGGATATTACAAAGGACATGCTGCCTGTTTCGCCAGCCGCGCATTATTGCATGGGCGGCGTGCGCACGGATTTGGAAGGGCGCTCGACGCTTGCGGGACTCTACGCGGCGGGCGAAGTGGCCTGCACGGGCGTACACGGCGCGAATCGTCTGGCGTCAAATTCCTTGCTCGAAGGCTTAGTGTTCGGAGCGCGCGCAGGCCGCGCCGCAGCGATGGACTGCATAACTGAAGATGCGAATTGGAATCGTCGTGATGCGACTCTCGAATCGGGCATTGCTTCGGATGCTGCGGGCGCGGATGTTCGTCGTCATGGAGAGATTGCTGTGGCTGTGCGCAAGCGCGTGCGGCGTTTGATGTGGGAGCGTGTCGGCATTTTGCGTTCGCCGGAATCGCTGCAGCGCGCCCTGCAAGAGTTCGGGCAAATATCGCGCGCGCCGCTCGGCACACAGTCGCGCAATTTTCTCACGCTCGCCATGCTCGTCGCGCGCGTCGCGCTCTGGCGCGAGGAATCACGCGGCGCGCACTTTCGCACGGACTTTCCCGACCGCAACGATGAACGTTGGCGCGTGCATTCGATTGTGAGTGAACATAATGCGCAGATTGCCGCGAGCGAAATAATAGATTTTTCAGCGAAGCGCGGCGGGTAATCGCGGCGTCATCGAATACTCATCAATCAATGAGCGTGTTTGTCGCACATCCTTAGAAACCCCACGCGAGCGTTACTCCGTAATCGCCCTTGCGCCTGTCGTATCGCGGAGCAATCATCGGAAACAGCTTCGAGCGCATTTCATTATTAACTTCTTTGCCGGTGGATGAATCGTTCTGCGGATTGTGATGCTTGCGATAAACATAATGACCGACGCCGTAGCCGATTGCGCCGCCGACAAGCGAATCGCTCAGATAATGATTGCGCCCCGTATATCGCGCGACGCTCACCGCCGTCGCCAGCCCGTAAGCACCGAAACGCACCAGCGGGCGATGCTTATACTCATCCGCAACCACGCTCGCTATCGACCAGACTCCGGCAGCGTGTCCCGAAGGAAACGATGTGCCGCCGCGAAAGAATCTACCGCGCGAATCGTCGTACAGCGGACGCGGGCGCTGTGTTATTCCCTTGAGCGTTACGGAAACAAGGCTGGCGTCGATCAGCGCCTCGGCAGCGAGCAATCCCGTTTCGCGCGCGCGCTTATCGTGGCGCGCGAGTCCGATCAAATAAAATGCGCTGACAATGCCGGTCGAGCCGTAACCGCTGCCGGGATAAGAAACGGCGTGGCTTACGTTAATCAGCTTTTGTTTATCCCTGACGGCAAAAGACGTGCGGTGGTCTGTGGCGATCAGAGCCGCCGACGAAACACCGAGCGGCAAGAGCCACGCCGCATCCGCGCGGCGAATGTGCAGCGGCGCAGTCCATATCGCTGCTTGATCGCGCAGGATATTTTTGAATAACTGTCTTTCAAGCGGCACTGCCTTCGCGCGCGGCGCAGATAAGGACGGCGACGCCGCAGCGGGTATGATTGCCTTCGGAGCCGGTTGCGGCGCTTGCGCAAGCGCGCCCGCCATAAGGGTGAGCATGATGGCAGATAACTGCAAGATGCGGCGAAGCGCGATGAGCGAGGACGTCATAATCGAAGCTGTGCTTTCTTATTTTGTAGAAACTTGCGGCGGAGAAATCTAGTCGGAGCGTGTAGATGTTCGTTGCCGAATGGTATCGAAACGCTTTTGACTTTCATCACTATATCCGACTACAACATAAATTGTACATAAGCAAATTTGTTGTGCATTAAGGGCAACACAAAAGCTGTCTGCCTTATATTTTGCGTAACACGATGTCGAACGGATAATAGTCGGATCATCGGAGATAATTTCGCATGGCTAAATTCAAACAGTTGCATGATTGGACGCTCACGCCGCGCGAGGCCGTCGAGTTGCAAAAGCAATTGCGCGCGGACGTTCGGGTTGCGCCGCTCGCCCATTCGATAAAAACGATTGCGGGCGCGGATATTTCCTTTAACAAATTTTCGACGACGGTTTACGCTGGCCTTGTCGTCCTCGCCTTGCCATCGCTCGAAGTGATCGAAGAACTCTGCGTGGTGAGCGAAACAAGTTTTCCGTATGTGCCGGGCTTGCTGTCGTTTCGGGAAGCGCCGTCGGTTTTGGAAGCGTGGGCGAAATTGAAAACAGAGCCGGACGCGGTAATGTTCGACGGGCATGGGATCGCTCATCCGCGCCGCGTCGGAATCGCTTCGCACGTCGGATTAATCATCGGGCGCCCGACCTTAGGCTGTGCAAAATCCGTGCTCGTCGGAAAGTATGAAGAGCCGGAAAGGGAACGCGGCGCGTGGACAGAGATGATCGATAAAGGCGAAACAATCGGCGCGGCGCTACGCACGAAAACGAACGTGCAACCGATCTTCGTTTCCGTCGGACACATGATCGACCTCGCGGGCGCAATCGCTCTCACACTCCAATGCGACGGCGGCTATCGCCAGCCCGAACCGACACGCCGCGCGCATCACTTAGTCAACGCCCTTCGACGCGGCGAACGACAACCGACGTGATTATGCTTTCAGCCACACAATGAGGAACAGGCAATGCAGAAACTTATACTAATTTCATTATTGTTATTTTCACTTGCACCGTCTTACAAAAGCCAAACTATTAAAGCCTCTCCAACTGATGATTCTATGCTTTTGGCGGAAAAGGGAATATTGCTTTCCGATCTGCAAGTTCTCGATGCATCGTGCGTGAAACTTGATGGAGTGTTAGCGCGCGCTTCGGCTAAAACCGAAATTGCCGATGCCGGATGGACGCTCGATCAGAGATGGGCGAAAAAGCTGTTGCGTGAAGCATATGAACTTACTATCCCGAATGAAGAAGAACAAACAAAACTTCGCAGCAGGCTGGTAGGGGCAGCACTCACACTACCGGGGGGCAGAGACATTGCCCGTAACCAAGTTCGCAATCACGTGCTTAATATTGCCAGGCGTGACAAAGCCTTTGCAGATGAATTGCTTCAATCAGGAGTGCCGCGATTGGGAATCGAGAACGAACATTACATGTATGAACGCCTTGCCGCCAACTCGCTTGCCGATGGCGACAATCAAGCGGCTGGTGGCTATATTCTTAAGGCAATCGAAGCTGAACCGACGCTAATGAACGCCGGAAACCTTATCCTCGATATTGCGATGCAGGACAGAAAGGCGGCTGACAAACTAATTATCGAGTACATCGGGCGGTTGCACACAATTACACTTTCACAGACGAACGGTAGCGCAGGGCGAGTCTATTTCATGGTGGAAAATCTAATGTTTCCCGGCAGTAGAATTATGATGATGAGAAAGGCTCTGTTTCACGCTGACCCCAATCAACGAATACCACCGGCAGGCGAGGCCGCTATCAAAACAGGCATGAGCTATCTCATCGAAAGCATGAGCAGTCTCGAACAGCGCGAACCGGGCAGCGCACTGGGGCTTCGAGACGTGCTGCTGCCATTATGGTTACCATTAAAGCAATATGCGCCGGAGTTGACGAGTTCCTTTTTAGAGTTGGAAAAGTTAAGCAGAAGACCCGGCGAAGATGCTTCGCTGCCGCAGAGAAAAAACGAGCAAGCGAATAAATCTAATGCGGATTACGAAAAGCGTGTCAAGGACGCGCTCGATAGCGATAAGCCGGACGATTTGACGATTAACTTTGCCCTTAGTCGCGGCGATTTCGATAAGGCGCGCAAGTTGATTGACAAGCTGTCGGACGGAGCACAGAAAACGCAGTTCATCGAAGACATAAACACGCGCGAAGCCATTAGTCTGGCGACTAAGGGCGATACATTGAGCGCGCAATCGCTGGCTGAAAAATTAAGCAAAGTCGTCTCTGTGCTGCAAGTTTACCCGCTTATCATTAACAAATGCGCGGCGAAAAAAGATCAACAGTGTACGACGACAGCGTTTTATCAGGCACTGCGCCAACTAAAGAAAGCCGATGTGACGCCGAACGCACCGCCCGCAGGCATTCCGGCATCCGTCGTTGCAACAAGCAAGGAATTCGATCCGGTGCTGTCGAGCTTGGGTAAATTGGCGAAAGCCGTTCTGCCCGTCAATGATGAGTTTGCCTTTCAAGCGTTGGATGAAATGGTGCGGGCGGCGAATCGCAGCGAGTTGGATACGGGTCAGGGGCGCACAGGGTTCGAGGCGGACGTGTTCAAATTGATTGCGGCGAAGAACGAGCCGCGCGCGCAACAGGCGGCGCTGAATCTCAAGGATGAGTTGCGGCAGATCGTGGCTTTGGCGACGATAGATCAGTGGAAGGCGAAGGAGTTGACGGATAAAGAAAAAGCGATGGATAAAATAAAAGCTGCGGATAAAGCAAAGGCGTCGAACGCGCCGCAGAAAAACGGCGACGACAAGAAAAAGTAAACCGCTTCTTTCTCACACGCGGCAAAAGCGAAAGCCGGAGACGTTGATATTTATCATCATGTCTCCGGCTTTGTCATGTCAAAGGCCGTGTTAATTGTTCGAGCGGTTTACTGCGTGACCGTGAATTTGGCCGAGGGCGAAATGGTTTGGCCGGAGACGCGGTCGCGTATGCGTATGGCGAGTTCGTAGTCGCCGGGCGCGAGCTTGCTTGTGTCGAGCAGTTTGGCGAGCGTCAGGCGTTGGCCTGCGTCACTCATGCCCTTCCAATCTTCCGCCTGCTTGCCGATTTCCTTGCCGCCCTTCAGCAGCACGTATTCGGCGTCAACTGAAGGCCGCAACGTCGTTTGATCGATGCCCGCGTTGTAGACTTGCATGTACACGCCGATGGGCTGACCGCGATGATAAATGCCGGAAACGTTCGGGATCACTTTATTGTTGCCGATGACGAATTGTCCGACCGCCGGTTGATCGTTCAAGTTCTGCAATTTTGCGGCGAGCACGAGCGTCGAAGTCGAAAGCTGTTTGGCGTCGTATCTGGGAACGGTGAAGCCGACGTGTCGAACGCCTGTCGCGCCCGAAGCAACATCGCGCACGATGACATCGACCTTGTAGGTTCCGGGCGGCAGCGCGACTGCCTTCTGATAAGCGGACTTGCGCTCCTTCGCCTCGGCGAGTTCCGAGGGCGTCGCGGTGGCCGTGACGGGGTCTTCAAAGATGCCTGCGCGTCGGCCTGAAACGCTTGTGATGCGCCCGAAGATATTCATGCGCGCTAATTGGACGCCGCCGCTGTCCGTGAAGGTCAAATCCTTGTTTTCGGTCTGGACAGTGAAGGCCGTGACGACGCGCTCATCCGATTGGCGGAAAAAGTCTATGCGCATATCGAAGTTGAGCGGGTTATCGTCAATCGAAGGCGTGTTGACGGCTGACGCCAGATCATTGAACTTGATTTGCGGCGGGCGGCTTAAGTCTGCGAGTAGTTGCAGTCTAGTAAACGGATTATCCTGCTCGCGCGAATAGCTGTTCGAGCCGCCGATGCCGCCGATGCGATCTGCTTTGCTCGATAGTCCGAGTTGTTCGGAGAGCGTTAGTCCCGCGCCGGGTACGTTGAGCATCGCGTCTTTTTCGTTCGGAGAGCGCGCGATGCGGTATTCGCCCGAGCCGGTCGGATCGACAAACTCTATTTCGACGCCCGATCCGACGCCCGGTATGTAGCGATAAAACCATGTCTCGAACGGATAGGTCGTCGTCGAGCCGCCGCCCTCGTAAGATTGTCGGTCATAGGAGCCGCCCGACGGATGGGATTCGACTTCGTTGGGCTTGCCGAACGTAACGTAGATGCGCCCGCGATCCGTTTTCCAGCCGGGAATGCCGGACGCGTAGTGCTCGTTGGCGTAAGCGATGCGCTCGTAATATTCTTCTTTGTATTCGTTTTCGTCTGTGTCCGGGTCTGGATCGCGGCGTCGCCAGAAATCTTCGATGTAGGCCTCGCGCTCTTCGTCTGTTTGAAGCTTTCTGTAAGCCGAACGCTCTTTGTCCGTGATTATATAAGCCACATCCTTATCCGGCCATTCCCTGTAAATCTTTTTTACCTCGGGCTTGCCGTTGCGTTGGCGGCTTGGGGTGTCCGGCTGCTCTCCGCGCTGCTTTTTCTGCGCCGCAACGGGAACCATTAAAAGCACCAGCACCGGCAACGTGAAAATCAAACGATGCACTAAATTTTGTTGGAACATAATTTCGGACGACTCCTGTTCGTGGAAAATCAAGCGGAAACTACTTGCCGCAAAGCGATCACACCGCCCCGCCGATTTTTGAACCTTCTTTAGAAGCGAAAAGCTTCCGGCTAAAACTTGTTTTCGTAAGGTGATAGCCCGCGCTATCTGTCACAGTGCTAAAGACTAATTTTAGAACCCTGATGGGAATAGAGTCAAGATGCGCGAAAATGGCCGCGCGGTTGCCTCGAAACCATTGAAAACGCTGTTTCAGCAATGCAGATCGGGCTTGAGAAAAGCGAAGATTAATTTCATTTCGCCCACACTTGCTGCGCCGCTTTCCGACTCTTCATTTATGCGCGCACGCGTGGTTTAGCCGAAATCCACGCGACGAAAATCGAAATGACGTAGAGCACCAGCATCGGCGCGGCGAAAAGCAGCATGTTCGGCACATCGTTGGTCGGCGACAAAATTGCCGCCGCAATCAAAATCACGATCAAGGATGTGCGCCAGATGCGTATCAAATACTTCGCCGTCACGAGACCGATGCGCGCCAGCACATAAGTAATCGCGGGCATTTGAAACACGATGCCCATGCCGAGCATCACCAGAATAATGAAATCGAAATAATCGTCGGCCTTCAAAAACAAGCGAAAATCCTTGCCGAGTCCGAGCAGATACTTGGCGGCGGGCGGAAAAATAACGTAGTAAGCGAAAACCGAGCCGATGAAAAAAGAGATTGTCGAAAGCAGTATGAACGGCAGCACGTAGCCGCGTTCGTGCGGGTAAAGTCCGGGCGAGACGAACGCCCAGATTTGCCACAACAGGAACGGCAGCGTGAGACAAATCGCTGTGTAAAGCGAAACTTTAATGTAAAGCGAAAAGGATTCGATCATCGTGTTGACGATCAATTTCTCATCGAGGCCAACCGATCCGTCAAAGCGCGCGTTGAAATCCACAGGCAAGCGCACGCCCTTCGGCACGACGGCGTTTCCGGCGATCAACTGCTCGGCCATGAATAATCCGGTGTTGCCGTTGGCGTCCTTTGCGACTTGCGCGAGCACGCTTGTGCCGGGTGGAATCACGCTCGTGCCGATCTTCGTCGATTCGGAAAAGGTATAGCGCGCGGTGTCGCCTTCCTTCAAAACGGCGAGCGCCTGAATCTGTTCCTTGCCTGTCAGACCGCCGAGCGGGAGTTCGCGGCGCTGTGCTTCGGCAAGCGCGTGCTGAACGGGGCGCGCAAGAAAATTGTAGATATAATTTGAAACGAACCAGCAGCCGATGAAGACGACGAAAACAAACGTGATCGAGCGAATCAGACGGCTGCGCAATTCGTCCAGATGATCCATAAAGGACATCTGAACGCCGGGTTCTTCCGTCCCTTCTTCCTGATCGCCGGAGCGTGCGCCTAAAAGTGATGCCATTAAAGTTTGCTTGCGTGAAGCGCTGACAGTTTAGAGCCAGTCGCGCTTGCTTGAAGGAGCGGGAGACGCAGCGGCGGCAGCGTTGTAGCTTGCGCCTGCTTCCGTGCCGGATGAAGTGTCAAAGCCGGTTTGCGTTGTCGCAGAATCGGCGACAGCAGATGGCGCAAGGTCGGTTGCCGTCGCAGCGCCGCGCGCATAGGTTTGCTCTGTTGGTCGGGTCGCCGAGAGCATGGCGGCGGCGCGGTCTTCGCCAGCCGCTATGACGGAATCATCTTCGGGCAGCATCGCGCGCTCTGTCTCCGCTTCCTGTTTGGCTTGGTCGAGGCTGGCCTCTTGTTCCCAAGTGCGCTTGAAATCTTCGGAGGCGCTTTTGAATTGGGCAAGGCTTTTGCCGAGCGAGCGGCTTAGTTCCGGCAATCTGCGCGGCCCGAACAGCACGAGCGCCGCCACGAGAATAACGAGAACTTCGGTCGTTCCTAAAAATTCGAGAAATAACGGATACACTTTTCGCGGCCTGCTTTCTGCTGCTGACTCCTGCGCTTTTTTTGATGCAACGAGCGCGCGCAATGTTGCGCCTATTTTCCTTTGCCGAGTACGGATTGGTCGCCCGTGTATTCCGGCGGATAATAAATGACTTCGACGGCCTGCCCGTTCAAGCCTTTCGTGTAAAAGGAAACTGAATGATCGCGGTGTTCCTTGAGCGGGCGGCCTTCGCGCGCGGCGGCGGCTTCGAGTTCCGCGCGTGTCTCGACGCGCAAGCCCATGTGCGGCGGATGCTTTGAATTCGTAGCGAGCAAGGCGACTCCGAACCCGCGTCCGTCGCGCAGCATCGCCCAATCGTCGTAAAGCGTTTCAATGTGAAACCCTATGCGCTCATACTCGCGCACATCTCTTTGCAAATCCACGGACTTCACGGCGATGTGATCGACCACACCGGCAAAGCGCGCTTCAGTTGTTTGCTCAAGCGTCTCACTCGATTGCCCGGGCGTTTCGCTGTTGTTCATCTTTAATTCTTCCTGCATCATCGAAAATCTTTCCCGAATAATTTATCGTGCCGGTAGATTGTAGCGCGCCCGAACCGAATGCAAAAGCGTGGAAGAACTCTCAAACGAGAATCATGCCTGTGCTTATAACGCGCTTTTAACTTCGACTTTACTTTTATGTCCTGCGTGAAGGATTCTTGACAACGGCGACGCGCTCGCGCGAACCTCTAAAGCAAAACTAAGAACAGGAAAGACCGCAATAACTATATGACGCAACACACGCCGCGAATTGTTTCTCTGCTTCCTTCGGCAACGGAAATCCTCTGCGCGCTCGGACTCGAAGATGCGCTCGTCGGCATCACGCACGAATGCGATTATCCGCCCGCAATCAAACATCTTCCGCCATTGACCGCGAGCCGCATTTCGCACGAAACGATGACGAGCCGCGAGATCGACCACGCCGTTCGCTCGCAACTCGACGGGCACGGCTCGATTTATGACCTCGACGAAAAACAGTTGCGCGAGCTTCGCCCAGATTTGATTCTCACGCAGGAATTGTGCGACGTGTGCGCCGTCAGCTACAAACGCGTGGCACAGGCCGCGCGCGTGTTTGAAACGGATGTGCGCGTCGTCTCGCTCGAACCGAACACGATCACGGACATCTTCGCCAACATACGAACCGTCGGCGAATTGACAAACAAAGTGAGCGAGGCGACGCACGTTATCGCCCAACTCTCGACGCGCATAGACACCGTCGCCGCCGCTCTCGCCGGTATCGAAACACGCCCGCGCACGCTGATGCTCGAATGGCTGGAGCCGCCGTTTTCGCCCGGTCACTGGGTTCCCGAACAAGTCGCGCTCGCGGGCGGCGACCATGCCTTCGGGCGCGTCGGAGAGCCTTCGACGACAACCACTGCCGAAGAAATAAAGGCTTACGCGCCGGAGTGCATCGTGCTGATTCCGTGCGGCTATTATAAGGAAGACATTTTGCGACAGTTGCCGGAGTCTCGTTTGCCTGCGGGCTGGCATAACCTTCCGGCGGTGCAAACGGGCAACGTGTGGGCGCTCGACGCGACTTCCTACTTTAGCCGTCCGGGGCCGCGCGTCGTTCGCGGCATAGAAATCCTCGCGCGCATTTTGCACCCGGAAATCTTCGGCGCGCCGACGGAAGATGAAGCCGTCAAAGTTCCAGCCGAATTGATGCACACGTAATTAACCCAAAGTTGCCGCTTATAGATTGCCACTAGCTTTGGCTTGTGCTAGTGGCAATTCAAAGGATTTTCAAATATCTATGCCATCAATTGATAAAGCTGCGCGCGGCTCTTTGCTCGCGTTCGCGCAAACGGCGGAAGCAATCGCGGCGACGACGAAGAAATTGGAAAAGGCCGCATTGCTCGGCGCATATTTTAGCGAGTTGGGAGACGTAGATTTGGCGTGCGCCGCGCGCTATTTTGCCGGGCATCAATTTGCGATGAACGACGCGCGTACAACCAACGTCGGCGGCTCCGCGTTGCGCGATGCGTTGAGTGAGGCGACGAACATCGAAGTCGAAAACTTGCGCCCGCGTTATGTGCGGCTCGGCGACTCCGGCGAAGTCGCTTACGAAGCGTTTCAAGAAGCAGGCCGCGCAGACGTAGCTCCGACAATCACGCTTGCCGAAACAGCATCATTGATCGAACGCTTGAGCGAAACTCGCGGCGCGAAAAACAAAAAGGAATTGCTTGTCGAAGCGCTTCGCCGCGCGACGCCGCTCGAAGCGAAATATCTGGTCAAACTTCTCACGGGCGATTTGCGCATCGGCCTCAAGGAAGGACTCGTCGAAGATGCCATCGCGCGCGTCTTCGAGCGCCCGCTTGCAATCATCGCGCAGATAAATATGCTGACGGGCGACATCGGCGAAACGGCTGTCCGCGCACGCACAGATGAATTGCAGAATGTCTCGATGCGCCTTTTTCATCCGCTCAAGTTTATGCTCGCAACGCCTGCGGCAGACCTCGCGGATGTCGCGCGCACAATGCCCGAAGAGTTTTTCGTCGAAGACAAATTCGACGGCATACGCGCGCAGGCGCATACAGACGCCGCACGCGTCGCCGTTTACTCGCGGACAATGGACGAGATTACGCACCGCTTTCCCGAACTCGTCGCGCCGCTCAAAAATCTGCCCGGCGATGCGATTCTCGACGGCGAAATTGTTCCCGTGCGCGGCGGCGAGATTCTGCCGTTTGCGGAATTGCAAAAGCGTTTGGGGCGCAAAACCGTGAGCGATGAATTATTAGCCACAACGCCCGTTGCCTTCATCGCCTACGATATTCTGTACGCGGAAAATAGAGTGCTGATCGACACATCGCTCGATGCGCGTCGCGGGCTTCTCGAAAAACTCGTCCCGGCGGAAGGCACTGTTCGTCTCTCGCTTGCCAAGCGCGTGCGTGATGTCGCGTTGCTGGATGAAGAGTTTGCGGCGGCGCGTGCGCGCGGCAACGAAGGCTTGATGATTAAAGACCCGCGCTCGTCGTACAAACCGGGACGGCGCGGGCGCGAGTGGTTGAAGGTGAAACGCGCCGTTGCGACGCTCGATGTCGTCGTCACGGCGGTTGAAGTCGGCCACGGCAAGCGCCGCCAACTGCTTTCCGATTACACGTTCGCGGTGCGTCGTTCCGAAGAAGATGCGGAGCTGCTGAACGTCGGCAAAGCTTATTCCGGCTTGACTGACATCGAACTCGCGGAATTGACCGAGTGGTTTCGCGCGCACACCTTACAGGAATTCGCGCACGGGCGCGTCCGCACTGTCGTGCCGCAAATAATTCTCGAAGTCACCTTTGACCGCGTGCAAAAATCCGCGCGCCACAAAAGCGGCTACGCCCTGCGCTTTCCGCGCATACTGCGCTTGCGTGACGATAAAACCGTCGCCGAAATAGACACCGTTGAGACTGTCCGCAAACTCGCCGAAGCGGAAATCGGCGCTGATAGTAGTAGCAACAACGTCGCGCCGGAAGAATCATAAAGCGCGCTGTCTTTCAATCCTTTATCCTGTTAAGCGACAAGACTCCGCGCGAACGTAAGCGCTGCATCAAGCATCATAGATTCGCGCACTACGCCGGGATTATTTGCGGGCGTTCTGTATAGTTGAAAATTCAGCGGCGCGTGTTTGGCCTGTGCGCGCTTCGTCTTATATTATTTGGCGTGCGCTCTGGACGTTGGGCTGTTTTTGATTCACCTTCACAGGAGAAAGAGATTTTTGATGAAATATCCGAAAGCTTTAATTGCCCTTGTGGTGGCTGCGGCGTGCATTGGCACGGCTGCGAATATTGCGGCGCAAACACGGCAGGCTAATGCTCCCGCCGCAAACGCTGCTGCTGTCGCGTCAATCGACGTCGCATCAAGCGCGGAATTGCAGAGAGTCGTCGCGGTTGTTAATAATCAATCAATCACGTTTGCCGAAGTCGATCCGAAGTCGCGCGATTTTCTGGACAACCTAGACAAGGCGATAACAGACGTGCGCCGCCGCGCGCTCGATGAGCAAATTAATCGACGACTGCTCGATGCCGAAGCGAAGAAACGCGGCGTGTCGTCCGATCAGATTTACGATGCGGAAATCGCCAAGCGCCTCACCGACCCGACCGACGCTGAAATCAAAATTCTCTACGATCAAAACCGCGACCAACTCAATAATGCGGAACTCTCTGCCGCGCGCCCGCAACTCGTCGCGTATTTGCGTAAAGAGCGCGAGCGACAACTCGCCGCCGATTTCTTCACGCGCCTGCGCGCTAATTATCCCGTCACGATGAGCAACGCGGACGTGAACGCGTTGAACCTCGCGCCCGCCACAGTGCTGGCGATGATTGCCGGAAACAACGTCACTGCCGGGACGATCAACGAACGCATCAAGCCTGCTCTTTACGATCTGCGTCTGAAGGCATACGAGGCAGAGCGGCAGGCCATCGACGCCAAAATCAACGACATGCTGCTCACAGCCGAAGCCAAAAAGCGCAGCACGACGCCCGATGAAATATTGCGCGCAGAAGTGACGAGCAAAGTTCAAGCGCCGACGGATGCCGAAGTAACGAATTTTTATGAATTGAACAAAGCGAACATCAAAGGCGATTTCGCGGCGGTGCGCGCGGACATCGCTGCTTATCTGCAACAAGACAAAGCGCGGCAGTTGGAGAACGCGCTGATCGCCAAGTTGCGCGCGGGCAATAATGTGCGCGTGCTGCTGACGGAGCCGGAAGCGCCCGTCCAGAATATCAATACGGAAAATGCTGCCGCGCGCGGCGACGCCAACGCGCCCGTCACCGTCGTCGAATTTACTGACTTTCAATGTCCCGCGTGCGGCGCGACGTATCCGGTTATCGAAGAAGCCCTGAAGCCATACGGCAATCGCGTGCGCTTCGTCGTGCGCAATTATCCTTTGCCGCAGCACGCGCAGTCCTTCAAGTCAGCCGAAGCCGCCGCTGCCGCCAAAGAGCAGGGAAAATTCTTCGAGTACGCCGCCGTTCTTTTCAAAAATCAATCGGCGCTAGACGTGCAGTCCCTGAAAAAATACGCGAGCGATTTGAAACTAGACCGCGCGCGTTTCGACGCCGCGCTCGACGGCGGAAACTACGCGGCAACGGTGCGCCGCGACATCGCGGACGGCGACCTCTACGGAGTCAACGCGACGCCGACGCTCTTCATCAACGGCGTGCGCTTGAACGGTCTCAGTGCCGCCACGATTCAAGCAGCGATTGACCGCGCCTTCACGCAAAAAGGCCAGACCGTACCCGGCCGCGCCGCAAAATAAGTTGCGCCGACGCATACGGCGAATCGCCATCTGCAACAACAGAATTCATAAGCATGGAAAGCCTGCGGACGCATCTCGCGGGCTTTTCGTTTTTTGATAAGCTTCACTTACACAACTATTACAAACACTAAAGCGCAAAGTTGTTACGATAAAGGGAAGGTACGGCATCATATCTCCGGCTTTTATATTCACAGGCGAGGAACTTCAATGCGCAACGAATCAATCGTTAATATCCAAACAAAAACCGGCGTCAACTGGACGACGGTCATCGCCATGGTGATCTTTCACCTCGGAGCAATAGCGGCGCTTTTCATGTTTACGTGGAAGGCTTTCGCCGTATGCCTTTTCCTGTGGTGGGTGTCTGGAAGCCTCGGCATCGGCATGGGATTTCACCGCTTGCTGACGCATCGCGGATACAAGACGCCGAAATTCGTCGAGTATTTTCTGACCGTGTGCGGCACGCTGGCGCTCGAAGCGGGGCCGATTGCGTGGGTCGTGACGCATCGCATACATCATGCGCACACGGACGCGCCGGGCGATCCGCACACGCCGCGCGAAGGCGGTTTCTGGGCGCACATGGGCTGGATTTTGCAGGGAACGGCGCAGCGCTACGATGAAGACGTTTGCACGCGTTACGCGCCGGATTTGATGAAGGATTCCTTTCATCGCTGGATCGAAGTGTGGTACTGGGTGCCGCTCGTCGTGCTTGGGCTGACGCTGTTCGCCTTCGGCGGTTGGCCTATGCTGATGTGGGGCATGTTCTTTCGCGTGACGTTCGGTTTGCACGCAACATGGCTCGTCAACTCCGCGACGCATTTGTGGGGAACGCGCCGCTTCGAGACAAAGGATGATTCGCGTAATAGTTTTTGGGTCGCGCTCTTGACCTTCGGCGAAGGCTGGCACAATAATCATCACGCTTATCCGACAGCCGCCAAGCATGGCGTTGCGTGGTACGAAGTGGATGTGAATTGGTTGGGCATACGCGGGCTTGCCTTGCTCGGACTCGCCAAAGACATCAAACGTATTAACGTCGCGGGTGAAGGAAAAACGGCGGCGAAATCTGCGGGCAGAGAACTCGAGACGGCAGCTTAAGTTGCCTTGACTCGCAATGCGCCGGACTCCGTTGCGCGAATAAATTTTACGAAGCCTGCGCGGATCGATTTTCCGCGCAGGCTTTTGTTATTGCGACGTTTATCTTCTCGCGTGATTAAATTCGCGCATGATTCCGTTGTTTCTTTTACAATGGAGACATTATGCGTGTTGGCGGGCGGCGGCGTAAATCCATTGTGTTCTTTATCTCGTTCGGCGCGTGTCTGGTGGCATTCGCCATCGCGCTCAACGTCGGTTGGATTCTGCTTAACTGGCGGCAGGTGGCGCTGCTGGTTTTCGGCATTATTTTCTTCATCGCAATTATCAGCGGCCTTGTGCTGAACACGATTTTTCTTGTGCGCGAGATACGCCGCAACGAACAGCACGACGGTTTCATCAACGCCGTCACGCACGAACTCAAAACGCCCATCGCTTCGATCCGTCTGTATCTTGAAACCCTGCAAACGCGCGACGTGGATGAAACGCGCCGCCGCGAGTTTTACGAAATAATGCTCGCCGACACGGAGCGCTTGCTGCACACAGTCGATCAAGTGCTGCTCGCCGGACGTGGTGATAGTCGCGGGCATAAATCGAGCAATTCGATTGTCGATCTGCGCGAACTCGCGCGCGAATGTCTGGAGCTGGCGCGCACGCGTTATAATTTGTCTGCCGACGTGCTTCGTTACGACCGAGAAGCGGAGCAGAATGCAGAACAGGCGCTTGTGATAGGCGATGCGTATGAACTGCGCGCGGCAGTCTCGAATTTAATCGATAACGCTATCAAGTATTCGCGCGAGAGTGTGGAGATTGCGATTGAAGTGAGGACGATTGATGAGCGGCGTGTCGAAGTGCGCGTCAGCGACAAAGGCATAGGCGTTCCGCGCGCTCAACTAAAGCGCATCTTTCGCCGCTTTTACCGCGCGCCCGGACGCCTCGTGATGCGCGTTAAAGGCACGGGGTTAGGTCTTTTTATCGTGCGCTCGATTGCGAAAAAACACGGCGGGCGCGCCTTCGCCGCTTCCGAAGGCGAAGGGCAGGGCAGCACCTTCACGATTCAACTTCCGAGGGCTAAAGTCTGATGAGTCCAACAAGTCAAGTGAGTTCGATGACAGCAACGCTAGCGGTGTTAATCGTCGAAGACGAAAAGCATCTCGCCGACGGCCTGCGTTTTAATTTAGAAGCAGAAGGCTACGATGTAGAGACTACAGGCGACGGCGAGGCAGCGCTGGCACTTTTACTCGGGCAGCCGACAAAGTTTGCGGCGGTTGTGCTCGATGTGATGCTTCCGGGCATAAATGGTTTCGCGGTGGCGCGTCGTTTACGCGAAGCGGAACAGTTTGTGCCGGTTCTGATGCTGACGGCGCGCGGGCGTCCCGAAGATGTCTTGCAGGGTTTTGAAGCGGGCGCGGACGATTATTTGCCGAAGCCGTTCGAGCTGCAGATTCTGCTTGCGCGCTTGCGCAGTTTGCTCAGGCGGCGCGCGTGGTCGAACAATGCCGGAAACGGGCAAGCCGAAAAAGCGTCGGCGAATGAAACCTCTGCGGGCGACAAGAATCACACGGAAACGATTGCTCAAACGGACGTGGGCGATGTCTTTGTCTTCGACGGCAAAACAATTGATTTCGGCAGGCTGGAATTGCGCGCAGGGAAACGCGGCGTCGTGCGCCTGACTTTAATGGAAGCGCAGTTATTGCGTTATCTCATCAACCATGAAGGCCGCGTCGTGTCGCGCAAACTGATGTTGGAAGAAGTGTGGGGATTGCGCGAGGACACGGACACGCGCGCGATAGACAATTTCATTGTGCGCCTTCGTCGCTATATCGAGGACGAACCGGCCAAGCCCAAACATTTGCTGACCGTCAGAAGCGTCGGCTATCGCTTTGTCGCCGACGCAAAATAATTGGCGTCGGAGTATGTACACAAAACGCGCTCGCTCGTCACCATGACATGCAAGCGCGAAGAATTATGCGAAGCGCGCGTGCGTTGCCAAAAATGAAAGCGCCTCCGTTTGGTATGAGCCATGACGGAGGCGCTTGATTTATAAAACGTGTTCGGTTTGCTTTAATGACCGGAAGCGTTTACCAACGTGGTTCGCGATCACCGCCGCCGCCACCGCCGCTACCACCACGGCCACCGCCGCCACCACCGCGTCCGCCACCGTAGCCACCACCGCCGCCGCTGCGTCCACCGCCACCGCCGCCGCCATAGCCGCCGCGTCCGCCGCCACCGCCGCCGCCGCTACGATTCTCGCGCGGTTTGGCTTCGTTGACGGTCGGATTGCGGCCACCGAAATCCTTACCGTTGAATTGTTCGATGGCCTTTTCGCCTTCTTCCTTGGAAGACATTTCGACGAAGCCGAAGCCGCGCGAGCGACCCGTTTCACGATCTTCGACAACCGAAGCCGATTCGACTGTTCCCGCTTGGGCAAACAACTGCTGCAAATCATCGCTCGAAGTCTGGAACGCGAGATTGCCGACGTATAGTTTCATAGACATATAGATGTACCTTTTCTCCTTACTTTAAGGAGCGCAAAGAGAAGCTTCGAATCAGGATGGCTTCGATGAAACGGTGGCAGCGAAGGCTCGCGTTCGGATGCTCGTGTAATGAGCGGCTTCTGCAATTGAAAATCGGCCTGCTCTCGAACCACCAGAACGCCGCCGCCGACAATCCGTCTTCAGGCGCGGGGCGCATCACCGTTGATGCGCGAGAGAAGGAAAATGCAAGGGCTATGATGCACTATGATTATCGGCGTTTGCAAGCATCGGTTTCCATACCCGCAAGCGGCATCTGTTCGGCGAGCAATACCGCGCTCACAACCGCGTTCGTATCCAGAACGACGCGCAACTTATTCTTCCTCAAGGATCGGCTCTAAGATTTCCGGTGTCAGCTCTCTGCTTTGCGCTTTCTGGTCGCCTTGGATTTATTCAAGAGCGTTGTGCGTTGCTGTTCGCAAACAGAATCTCTAACCAGCAAGTCGTCTATACGTGTTGATCTATCAGAATTGTGTTTCCGTCTGGATCGGCAATCATAATGCTCGCTGCACCAGTAGAGCTTTCGTCTGCTTCTGAAATCAGGTTCACACCACGAGCTTTGAGCTGACGTTGCAACTCTCGAACGTCCGTGAACTTTTCTAGCGGTTGAGCGTTGCTATTCCAGCCCGGATTGAACGTGAGAATGTTATTCTCGAACATTCCTTGAAACAATCCGATTTTATGTTCGCCGTTCTTCATAACCAGCCAATTCTGCGACTGGTCTCCCCCGGAAACCGTAAAACCCAGCTTTTCGTAAAATTGTTTCGACGCCTCGATGTCCTTGACAGCCAAGCTCATACAAAAGTTTCCCAGTTCCATGGTTTTTGCTCCTTTTAGCAAGTTATTTTACAACCCGAAGTTGTAGTGGAAGCAAACTATCACAAGCTGTTCCCAAGTGCAATACTTTGTTGCATACAAGAAACACGGCTCTAAGATACGCGAAGCGACATAACGCACATTGCGCTGTAATAATTACGGCTATCGCGTCTACTCCGTATCGCTGCGATGCTGATTACTGCTTTCCGAGTCTGTTGCGGCGTTCATAATCGAGACGGCTTTGATGTTGACGAATTCGCGTATGCCGTAGCGGGAGAGTTCGCGCCCGTAGCCGGAATGCTTGACGCCCCCGAAGGGCAGGCGCGGATCGGATGCGACCATGCTGTTGATGAAAACTTGCCCGGATTCTATCTCTTCGATAAAGCGCGACTGCTCCCGTTCGTCGTTTGTCCAAGCGCTTGCGCCGAGGCCGAATTGCGTGTCGTTGGCAATCTCTATCGCTTCGCCAATATCGCGCGCGCGAAAGAGAGTGGCGACGGGGCCGAAGGTTTCCTCGCGGTAAACGGGCGCATTTTTCGGAATGTTTTCAAGCACCGTCGGCGTGTAAAAGTTGCCGGGACGCGGCAAGCGTTCGCCTCCTGTGAGAAGCCTCGCTCCGGCAGCGACGAACTCTTGTACCTGACGCTCAATGTCATCAATCACCTGCACGGTGGCGAGCGGCCCGATGTCCGTCGCCTCATTCATCGGATCGCCGACTTTGAGCGCAGACATTCCTTCGACGAAGCGGCGACTAAACTCATCATAAATATTTGTGTGAATTATGAAGCGCTTGGCGGCGATGCAGGATTGACCGTTGTTGATGGTGCGGGCTTTCACGGCAGTCTTGACGGCTTCTTCCAAGTCCGCCGTCGGCATGACGATGAACGGATCGCTGCCGCCGAGTTCGAGGACGGTTTTCTTAATCAGCTTTCCGGCGCGGCTCGCCACTTCGCTTCCCGCAGGCTCGCTGCCAGTCAAAGTCACGGCCTTCACCCGCTCGTCTTCGAGCACCTGCCCGACTGCGCCAGCGCCGATCAGCAAAGTTTGGAATGCTCCTTCGACGAAGCCCGCGTCACGAAATACGTCTTCGATGGCGAGCGCGCATTGCGGCACGTTCGAGGAGTGTTTGAGAAGCCCCGTGTTGCCTGCCATCAGCGCGGGCGCGGCGAAGCGTATCGTTTGCCAGAAGGGAAAGTTCCAAGGCATTACGGCGAACACTGTGCCGAGCGGTTGATAGCGTATAAAGCTTCGCGTCGCGTTCGTCTGAATTTCTTCGTCTGCAAGAAAGCGCGCGGCGTGTTCGGCGTAGAAGCGGCAGGCGGCGGCGCACTTATTGATTTCTTCGATGGCGGCCTTCAAAGGCTTGCCCATTTCCACAGTCATCAAGCGCCCGTACTCTTCGCCGCGCGCTTCTAAAATTTCTGCCGCGCGCATCATGCACTCTGCGCGCGCGGGCATAGATGTGCGTTTGTGTTTTTGAAAAGCATCGTGCGCGCGCTGAAGCTTCGTTTCGATTTCCGCATCGGTGAGCGCTGGAAACGTGCGCAGTGTTTCGCCCGTCGCCGGATTAATCGTCGCTATCGCCATCACTGTTTACCTCGATTACAAACCGCTCGATTTTATGTTTCCGGTTCCATTAATTTTCCGCCGACGAGCATTTCGCCGTCCCAACGCCGCGCCGCGTCCACATGAATCTCGAATTGATCGAGGGCGCGCATCACGATGTGGTTAATCATGTCGTCGAGCGTGTTTGGGTGATTATAAAAGGCCGGAACGGGCGGCAGTATCACGACGCCCATCCTTGAGAGCTTCAGCATGTTTTCAAGATGAATGTCGTTCAAAGGCGATTCGCGCACCAGAAGCACGAGCTTGCGGCGTTCCTTCAGGATGACATCCGCCGCGCGGTGCAGCAGATTATCGCCCTGCCCTGTCGCAATCGCAGCGAGCGTTCTCATGCTGCACGGGGCAACGATCATGCCGCGCGTCAGAAACGAGCCGCTCGAAATCGCCGCGCCTTGATTACCCGGCTGGTAAATGTGATCTGCGAGAGCTTGCACCGCTTCGAGCGCGTAGGATGTTTCATGCGCGAGCGTGCGCGCCGCCCATTTGCTCATCACTAGATGCGTCTCGACGTTAGCTTTTCGCAAAACTTCGAGCAGCCGCACGCCGAAGATCGTTCCCGTTGCGCCCGTGATGCCGACAATCAATCGCTCAGGTGTCGTGTTCGTTAATTCGCTCAAATTCACACTCCGTATGTTGCTGTAATGCGTTCCTGTTATTGAGCGATTACTATGCGCGAAAAAGCGCGGGGCTGTAAAGTTCGTGCCTTCTATTGCAGAAGATTGATTGGTGATGGATCGTCGCAGAATTGCAATTCGGCGGGGTTGTAATAAACTTATCGAGCGATAATCAATTACCGAATCAAACACCGAAATTTTCCTGTGAGGTTTGCGATGAAAAATATGCGATGGATGCGCGGCCAATTGTGTGGATGGCTGTTGACGTTGTGCGTGCTGCTGGCTTTGGTATCTGCAGTGAGCGCAATCGGCGCGCGGCGTTCTGCGGCGCAAACGCCCGCTTACCGCATCGTTCAGAGCGCGACGGGCAAGCTTGCCACGCTCAAGGAAATCGTCGAAGCGATGGGCGCGGTGGATGTCGTGTTTATCGGCGAACTGCACAACGATCCGACTGCGCATCTACTCGAAGCGCAATTGCTCGAAGCGGCTTTTGAAAGGTACGGGCGCGGCAATGGCAGCGGTAGCCACACGGCGAATAATGGCAATGCGGCAAACAATCAATCGCGTGTTGTCGCGCTGTCGCTTGAAATGTTCGAGCGCGATGCGCAGACGGAGCTAAACGAATATCTCGCGGGGTTGATTACGGAGCGGCAGTTTTTGTTGAGCAGCCGCCCTTGGAGCAACTACGCGAAGGACTATCGCCCGCTCGTCGAATTTGCGCGCGCGAACAATCTGAACGTAATCGCCGCCAACGCGCCGGAGCGCTATGTTAATCGCGTCGCGCGGCTCGGCGCAGTCTCGCTTAACGAATTGTCCGCCGCCGCGAAGAATTGGATTGCGCCGCTGCCGCTTTCTCCCGCGTCGGCGGCATACGCGGCCAAGTTCAAAGCCTTTCTCGGCGCGGATCAATCCGGGCATATGGCACACGGCGGAAGCGGTAACGGCATTGATGCGGCGGCGCGGCTCATCGAAGCGCAAGGCTTGCGCGATGCGACGATGGGTTATGCGATTGCCGAAAAATTGAAGGCTCAGGCGGGTGCTTTGGTGCTGCATGTCAACGGCGGCTTTCATAGCAACGGGCGACTCGGCACGCCCGAACAATTGCTGCGCTATCGAACGCAAACGCGCTTGATGGTCGTAGATATTGTTACGGGCGACACCTTCGATGAAGCAGAAGCAAAGCGAACAGGCCGCGCCGGTGACTTCACCATTATCACGGACGCATCCGCTCCGCGCTCTTTTTGAGCGGGAAATCAGGACGCATAAATATCTCGACGCGGACGGCCTTTTCCGTGTGCGTCGCTAGTTGTTTCAATCTCCCTCAACTGCATTAACAGGATGAACATTGATAGTTCCTCTCGTGCTCGAAGCTAATTTAATCTGACCGAACTTTCCGAATCTGACAGGTCACTTTGCTTGACCGGCTCTTTAAGTTCTCACCCCACAGAGCGCTTGCAAAGGCGCTTTTTCCATCTCTTATAATCTTCCGCAAAGCTTGCCGAAACATCACACAGCGGCGCTGTAAGCCCGTGTTACATAACCGTTTACTAGCGGCAGATACGGTTTCGAGCGATGTCGTCAAAGACTTTTGCGGTGCGTTCCCCGCCTGTTTTCCGTGTGGCTTCGCAAACTGCGGCACGTCGGTTGATTAAGGGACGGCGGGCGAACCTTTTGATAGCGCCCGGACTATTCGGAAAAGCAAAGTTTGAAACAATGATTAAGACATCCGCGAGACACACAGAAAAAGCCATGCGAACAATGAAACGTTCACGCCTCACCAACAAGTTTACCGGCCTCATGCTTTTGTTTTCGCTGCTCACCGGCACGCTGACAAGCAGCGCCGGAACCGCCTTCGCTCAAGAATCGCAGGGCGGCGGCGCTAAAAGCGATGCGGGCGCGTCGAAAATATCTTCCGACCTGCGCCAACAAAAAAAGCGCACGCGCAAAGATGAAGACCTCGTGAACGTGATTCTGCAATTGAGCGATAAGCCGGGCGGACGGCTCAATTCGCTTCTTGCACGCAACGGCGTCCATATCCGCGCGCACTTTGAAAGCTTCAACTTCTATCATGTCGAACTGCCCGCGAGCGTCGTCGAAGAATTGGCGGCGTTCCCGGAAGTCAACTATGTTTCGCTTGATCGTGAAGCCAACTCGCTCGGACACCTGACGGCGACAACCGGCGCGGATGCCGTCCGCACGCAGACCACACAAACCACGCAGACTGTGACGAGCGGCACAGGCAAAAAGAAAACGACCAGCACCAACACCGTAACTTCCGCTTATACGCTCGACGGCACGGGCATCGGCATTGCCGTTCTCGATTCGGGCATAGACGCCGCGCATCCGCTGTTTTTGAACAAAGCAGGCACGGCCTCGCGTGTCGTCGTCAATCGGGATTTCACAGGCGAAAACACTACGAGCGATTCGTTCGGGCATGGCACGTTCGTCGCCGCCACCGCCGCCGGTTACGACCGCGTTGCTCCCGGCACTTACAACGGCATTGCGCCGAACGCCAACATACTCAATCTGCGCGTGCTCAATTCGAGAGGCACAGGCACGGTTTCAAGCGTGTTAAGCGCCCTTAACTGGATTGCGCTCAATCGAAGCCTTTATAACATCCGCGTTGTCAATATGAGTCTCGGAATGCCTGCGATTGATTCCTACAAAAACGATCCCGTGTGCAAGGCCGTGCGCAGCATGGTCAACTCCGGCATCGTCGTGGTTGCCGCCGCAGGCAACGACGGCAAAAACGAGAAAGGCAAACTTTACGGATTGATTCATTCACCGGGGAACGAGCCTTCGGCAATCACCGTCGGCGCGAGCAACACTTTTTCAACCGACTATCGCAGCGATGACGCAATTGCGAGCTACAGTTCACGCGGCCCGACGCGCAGCTTCTGGACGGATGTTTACGGCGTCAAACATTACGACAACGTCATCAAGCCAGACCTCGTCGCGCCCGGCAACAAAATCGTTTCCGCCGAATCATCCACTAATTATTTGACTGTCGAAAATCCGCTGCTCGAAACGAATTGCTCTACGTACTACGGCGCGACGAAGGGCAAGCTGATGACCTTGAGCGGCACGAGTGTTTCGACGCCTGTCGTGGCGGGCGCGGCGGCGCTCATCTTTCAACTTCGCCCCGATGAAACGCCGAACGGCATCAAGTCGCTGTTGATGTACACGGCGCAGCCGCTCGCAGGCTTCAATATGTTCGAGCAAGGCACAGGGCAGCTCAACATCGAAGGCGCTGTGCGAGTTATTAATTTGATTCGCCCGGATGTGCAAGGCATCGTCGGTTATCAGTTGCTGACCTCGAACCCGACCCCTCAATCGATGATCGCAGGCTACACTTTCCCGTGGGCGCAAGGCATTATTCTAAGCCACAATTTCGTCTACGGCTCCGACTTAATCAACAAATATCAAGCGATCTACGCTCCGGGTGCGTCGATGGACGATGCCGTTATGCTGACAAGTGGATTGCTCGTCAGCAATCCTTCGATGCTATCGAACGGCATACTGCTCGGCGATCAAATCCTGACCAGCACGGGCATTACCTTGAGCGAAGGCGCTCCGTTTTTAAGCTCCGGCGTGCTCCTCGGCGACGGTGTTCTTTTAGGTGACGGCGTGCTCTTGGGCGATGGCGTTCTTTTAGGCGACGGCATTCTTTTAGGCGACGGCGCGGCGCAGGGCGATGCTGTCACAACGCCGGACGAAAAGCATTAACGGCGCTTCTTGCCGATTTCATCATGCGCGCAGATACACACGGAGGTTAATCACTACTGCTCAAGCGGAACGTCATCGCAGAGCACGGTAAGCACTAAAGCTTGAAACTTAAAATTGCAGAATTGGTCGTGATGGAAAATATCACGCCCGCGATTAGAGATAATGCTCGCTTTGCACGCTTGGCGTCAGAGTGAGCATTAACTATTTCGGCACAGGCTATTACGCTGCACACGCCGAACGATTTATCGCCCGCCGCCTCTTCACATACTCTCCGACATTTACGGCGTACATAACCGACGAGAACTTCTTGCAAGGCACACGGGCGGCATAACTTTTGTTTTGCGCCCTTCTTACTATTTCCTGATTACGGTAGTTTGGTATGATAGCCTTGAAAGGCAGCGACATGAACGATGACTGAAACAGCTTTGATTCAATGTTCCGATGATGTTCTCGGCGGCACGCCCGTCTTTGCAGGCACGCGTGTTCCCGTGCAGACTCTTTTCGACTATATTGAAGAAGGCGAGAATCTGGACGAGTTTCTCGAAGCATTCCCTTCCGTCAGCAGAGAACATGCCGTTCGTGTTCTCGAAACGATGAAGGAAATGATGCTCGCGCAGGCATTGGAAAGCGCCTCTCATCGAAAAGGCGAGCAATGATTTTTTAATCGGCAGACGTTATATAAGTCACTGACGATTTATCGACTGATGCAAAATTATTTTTAATGTTCGGGCGGGAATGCGCTGTTTGAATGATCGGGTAATTGATTGCAGTTAAGCGAGGAGAACAAATTATATGGCTAACCAGTTCGCCATGGAGACATCGTTTAAGGACGGTCTTTCGGTGATCGTGTTGGATGGTTATCTGGACGCGCACACCGCGCCGCAGTTCGAGACGGCGATTCAATCGGAGATCGACGCGGGGCATTTTCGCATCATCGTCGATTGCGCAAAATTAACGTACATTTCTTCGGCGGGCTTGGGGGTGTTTATGAGCTTTATCGAAGAAGTGCGCGAACAGGCTGGCGGCGACATCAAGATTTGCGGATTGACGCCGAAGGTGCAGCAGGTCTTCGACATTCTGGGCTTCCCGGAGCTTTACGATATGTGCGGCGACGTGCCGACCGCCGTCGGGCGCTTTAGCGAATCGCCAATTAAGGAGGCCTAGAAAGCAATGGCTGCGATTGAAAGAACCTTCACTCTGCATGTTCCTTCATCAACGGAAAATCTCGCCTTGATACGCGAGTTCGTCAGCACCATCGGCGCGCAATCCGGTCTCGATAGCTCCGATGTCGCCAAACTCGAACTCGCGGTTGACGAAGCCTGCGCCAACGTCATAGAGCACGCCTACGGCCACGATGCGACGCAGGAAGTAATCGTGCGCGCAACATTCGATAAAGATGAACTGCGCATCCACGTCGAAGACACCGGGCGCGGCTTCGATCCCGGTTCAGTGCAGCCGAAGGAACTCGAACGCCTCGTGCATGAGCGAAAATCCGGCGGACTCGGAATGCGCTTGATGAAGTCTTTGATGGACGAAGTGCATTACGAAATCGAACCCGGCAAAAAAAACGAACTCCACATGATGAAGCGTTTGCGTAAGAAGTAAAAAACAGATATTAGATGCCGGTGGAAACCTTGTTTAATTAGCTTGTTGACAGTTTGCCTTTTCAATTGCCACTAGCTTCAGCTAGTGGACAACAGATGTGAGTGGATAAGGCTTTAGCCAAAGCTAATATAAACAAAAAATCCGCTCTGCTTTAGCTAAAGCTATTAAGGATAATCTTTCAATCTAATTCGGCTAAAGCCGCACTCCTTAGCTTACCTGCTCCACTAGCTGAAGCTAGTGGCAATTGATGGAAACCGGCTTCGACTAACATCTAGCATCTGACATCCAGCATCCGACATCTTTCCGACCATGTCTTCAAAACCACAACTCGATTCGTCGCGCCTCGAAGCCCTGCTGGAATCCGCGCAACTGCTTCATTCCTCGCTCGATCTGGAAGATTTGCTCAAGCATCTTTTGCGCACTGTGATGGGACGCCTGCTTGTCGGGCGCGGCCTCATCGCGGTTGAAAGCGACGGCGTGATGCAGCTCGCGCTGGTGCGCGGAATGCCGAAGTTCAAGGCGGGCGAAGTCTTCGACGAGACAGC
The DNA here is from genome assembly GCA_051000345.1 of Pyrinomonadaceae bacterium. Lineage (GTDB taxonomy): Bacteria > Acidobacteriota > Blastocatellia > Pyrinomonadales > Pyrinomonadaceae > JBHENC01. The sequence continues at coordinate 58,158 of JBPCOJ010000069.1, forward strand.
CGCGCGAGAGGCGGGCGTGCCTTTGATTTTGCCCATCGGCGACGCGGCGCAGCCCATCGGCTTGCTCGGCGTCGCGCGCCCCAGAAGCGGCGAAATTCCAGAAGAGGAAATGGAATCCCTGCGCGCGCTGCTCGGCCTTGCGGCGGGCGGCATCACGAACGCGCGCGCTCATGCGGCGGCACAGCGCTTCAACACGGAACTCGATCAGAAAGTTCAAGAGCTGCGCGCGCTGCTCGATCTGGTGCGCGGATTGACGGCGACGCTCGAGCCGGAAGCGGTGGCGAGTTTGCTGATGCTCACCTTGGCGGGGCGCTGGGCTGTGCGCAAGTATGCGCTCGCGGCGTGGAAGGAGAATCATCCTTTGGTGCTGCGGCAAAAGGGCATCACGCTGCCCGGCGTGGATGATTATAAACATCTGCTCGCGGAGTTGCCGGAAGCCGCGACGCTCGAAGATTTGCCGGACACGGAGTTTAAGCGCGCACTCCAAACGCAGGGCGCGGCGCTTATCTTTCCGTTGCGCTCATCGGATGCCACAAGCAGCGGCCTTGTCGTGTTGGGCGCGCGTCCCGGCAATATCGCTTACAGCGAATCCGATCTCGAATTTGGCGCTGGCCTCGTTGCGCAGGCGATGGTCGCGTTCGAGAATTCTTGGTATGTGCATGAAACTCTTGATCGCAAAAAGCTCGAACAGGAATTGGAACTCGCGGCGAGCATTCAAGCCAAGCTTTTCCCGGACGAACTGCCCGCGCTTTCCGGCTACGACATCGCCGCGTACAATCGCCCGGCGAGGCAATGCGGCGGCGATTACTACGACGCGCTCTCGATGGAAGAATCGAATGATGCGAATGCAGTTGATTGCGGCAACGCGCGTGTGAAAAGTAATTGCCCGTATCTTTTCATTGTCGCCGATGTGTCCGGCAAAGGCTTACCCGCCTCGCTTTTGATGAGCAATGTGCAGGCGACTTTGCGCGCGCTTCTGGGAAGAGTCCCGACGCTCGCAGACCTCGCCGCGCGGACAAACGATTTATTGTTTGCGACGACGCCCGGCAACAAATATGTCACGGCTGTGATGGCCTCGTGCGATCCGCAAACGGGCAACATCGCATACGTCAACGCGGGGCATAACGGCGGGCTTTTGCTTAAAGCAAGCGGCGCGCATGAATGGTTGAAGCCGACAGGGACTCCCATCGGAATGTTTCCCGGCTTGCCGTACACGGAAGAAAATTTCGTCTTAGAGGCGGGCGACACGCTCGCGCTTTTTTCCGACGGCATCCCGGAAGCACAGGACTTGGCGGATGAAGAATTCGGCGAGGAAAAGTTTCTCGAATTCATGCGCCGCGTCAAAGATGAACCGGCTCACAAAATCGTCCACGAAGCCTTCGCGGAAATAGATTTGTTTGCGGGCGCGGCTCCGCAGTTCGATGACATTACGCTGCTCGTCATCAAGCGCACAGCTTGAAGCGCTCATTCGGCGCGAGCAGCATAAATTAGACAAGCACCTTAAACCAACTCACGCGCTGCTTCGTAACACATCCTGTGCAACGAAAAAGCGCGGCGTTTTCTCCTTCAAAAGGCGGCGCGACGGGCAGTCATTCCAGATGTAGTTCAATGTGAAAACAATATGACGAAACAACTGCGGCGCATACAGTTCGCACTGCTGCTGCCGCTCTCGACGAAGAATGAACTAATCGGCTTTGTTTCGCTCGGCGCGCGGCTCGGCGATTTGCCTTACTCGGCAAATGACGAACAGCTTTTGATGAGCGTTGCGGGACAAATTACTCTGGCGCTGGAGAACGCGCGCCTCGTCGAAGGAATGCTCGAGGAAGGGCGCAAACGGACAACTCGCTCACAACTAACTCTGCCTTTGTTGCCTCGCGCATTGTGCGGCTTGCGATGGCGCGCGTGCTATCGAATTGAATGTAGGGGCAGCGGCTTGTCCCTGCCCGCGCTTGATTGAATGGCGTTCAAGCTTGCGAACAACCACAAAGGTTGTCCCTACACATAAGCCGCGCTCATTTGCCAGCCGCGATGAATATAATCATTTGAGCGAAGGCATTGCTCTGCGGTTCGTGTTTGGCTTAAGCTGAACGAACTCGCGCAGCGCTTCCGCAATCCTTCGCTGAATGTTATTTGGTTTGTTTTCTGCGCAACGGTTTGATTAACCGCAAGTGTTCGTCCGCAAATCCCTTTCGGTAATGCTATGGCAAAGCGGCTGCTGCTCATTCTCGTCGGAATCATCTTCGCCCTGAACTTCGTCAATTTTCTGGCGAACACTTACTATAATTTCTACAACCTCGCCACAGAGGGCGATAAGAGATGGTCTATCAACGAGGAAACCGGGCGCATTAAATTAAACCCGGATGGAATAAACGATCCCGCCCTTTCCGTGTTGCGCGAAGCCGACGAATTAGTTGCGCTTAACAACCAGCCCTACATTAAAACCAGCGGGCAAGTCGGAAAAACTTTTCGCCACCAACCGCCGGGCATGGCTTATACCATTAGCGTCCGGCGCGGCGGCAGCGAACAAACGCAGGACTTGACGCTTCGCACCTTCGCCGCATCGCGCTGGCGTTGGAACTTTAGTTTTCTTAACACTTTAATACCCGCTGTTTTTCTTCTGACGGGCATCGCGGTGTTTTTGCTGCGTCCCGGCGACAAGCAAGCGTTGCTGCTGGCGTTGCTGTTGATGACGGCGCAGGGAAACTTTCCGAACCGGGATTTGTTCGATGTTTCATGGCTGCTCGGCGTGGTTTTAATGATTGCCGTTTATCTTCCGCCTGTGCCTGTTTTCTTTCTACACTTTTTCCTAATCTTTCCTGATCGCTCGCCTGTCTTGCGCCGCTTTCCGCGAATCGAGTGGTGGCCTTACCTTTTGTATCTGGTCATCGCTTTTCCCTACACTGCGGTCAATACATACCAATACGTCAACGCGCCCGCCGCCGCCGCTTATCACCCGGAAAAAGACTTTCCGCTGCTTTCACATCTGTTCATCGCCTTCGGCTTGTCGTGTCTCGTCAGCGGTCTCGTTTCCTTGATTGTCAATTACCTGAAGGCGAATCACCAATCCAAAAGAAAACTGCGCGTCGTGCTGGTCGGAACTCTGGCGGGAATCGTGCCGCCCGTCTCCATCTTCGTGGCTTTTAATTATTATGACCCGTCGCCGACGCCGCTGGTAATCTCCATTGTGGCGGCGGCCTTTTCTTTGTTTTTGCTCGTTCCGCTCTCGTTCGCGTATGCGATTCTGCGCCACAAAGTTATCCCCGTCTCGCTTATTATTCGCCGCAGCGTTCGCTATCTACTCGTTTCGCGCGGCTCGATTGCGCTTGAGATACTCGTCGTCGCCGTCGCGCTCGCATTTCTTCTGCATAACTTTTTCAAGTACCTGAACACGTCGAGCAGGCTCGTGATCGGCGTCGTCTCGGCTGTGTTTGCGATTATCGTTTGGAACGTGACCGCCGCTTTTAATCATCGCGTTATCAAGCCTGTGATTGACCGACGTTTCTTTCGTCAGTCCTACGACGCGCACGCCGTGCTCTCGGATTTGAGCCAAGCCGTGCGCACCGTCACAAGCACGCAGCAATTGCTCGAACTCATCATCATCGAAGTGCAGCAAGCTTTGCATACGGCGAACACGACGATTTTTCTGCGCGATGAATCGAGCGAAGATTTCGTGTGCGCGCTTAGTTCCGACTATCAGGAAGACATACACGCGAGCATCGCTTCGCGCCCGTCGCTCGTGCTGCCGCACGACGGCCTTGTGCTCAAACAATTGCGCGGCGCGTCGGAACCACTGCACGTCGATTTCACAGACCCGAACGCATGGATGCACGAAAATTCCGCCGCCTCGAACGAGTTGCAAACGCGCGGGCGCGAAACTCTCCAAACGATTCATTCGGCGCTGCTGCTGCCGCTCGAAACGAAAGATCGTATGCTCGGCGTCGTTTCCTTGGGGCCGCGTCTAGGCGATTTGCCGTTCTCGAAGGAAGACGAACAATTATTGATGAGCGTTGCCGCGCAAACTTCCGTCGCGCTCGACAACGCGCGGCTTGTCGAAAGCGTAATTACAGAGGAACGCAGGCGGCACTTGATCGAAGCGGAAAATAATCGCCGCGCGCACGAACTCGAAGAAGCGCGCGGCTTGCAACTCTCGATGCTGCCGCGCACAGTGCCGCAAATGCCTCATCTTGAAATCGCCGCGTACATGAAGCCCGCGACGGAAGTCGGCGGCGACTATTACGATTTTCACGTCGGCGAAGACGGCACATTGACAATTGCTGTCGGCGATGCGACGGGACACGGGCTTAAGGCCGGGACGATGGTCACGGCGGCGAAAAGCCTTTTCGAGACGCTCGCCGCGACGCCCGACATTCCGCAGATTTTCAATCAATCGAGCCGCGTGCTGAAGCGCATGAATCTGCGCTCGCTTTACATGGCGATGATGATAATGAAGATCAAAGACAATCAGTTGACGGTGAGCGTCGCGGGAATGCCGCCGATGCTTATTTATCGCGCGGCCACCGGCTGCGTCGAAGAACTCGCGCTGACAGGTATGCCTCTCGGCAGCGTCAAGGATTTTCCGTACAAGCAACAGCGACTGGATTTATGCGTCGGCGATACGCTCATGTCGATGAGCGACGGCTTCCCGGAAATGTTCAATGAAGCAGGCGAGATGATCGATTACGGGCGCGCCAAACAATTGCTCGAAGAAATTGCGCGGCATAATTCGCCGCAGGAGATTATCGATCATTTCGTGCGCGCGGGCGACGAATGGGCAGGCACGCGCCCGCAGGATGACGATGTCACATTTGTCGTGCTCAAAGTCAAAGATATAAGCTTAACAAATGACGTCATCAAGTGAACTGCGCGAGCAGTTCGGCAACATAGATATTTATTTGTTCGACCAACTGCTCAAAGGGCGCTTCAATACAGATATGCGCCTTCTCGATGCGGGCTGCGGCGACGGGCGCAATTTGATCTATTTTATGCGCGAAGGTTATTCGTGCTTCGCGGTTGACGGTTCCGCGCAGGCCATCGGGCATGTGCGTCGAATGGCAAGCGTGCTTGCGCCGCGCTTGCCGCACGAAAACTTTCGTGTCGAGACAATCGAGAGCATGAGCTTCGCAGACGAAAGTTTCGACGCCGTTATCTGTAGCGCGGTGCTTCACTTTGCCGCGAACGAAGACGACTTTCGCCGTATGCTTGAAGAGATGTGGAGAGTGCTGCTTCGGGGCGGCATCTTTTTTGCGCGGCTCGCGTCGAGCATCGGCATCGAAAACAAAATCACGGCGCGCGGCGACGGGCGTTATCTTTTGCCGGATGGGAGCGAGCGGTTTCTCGTCGATGAAGAAATGCTGCTGGCGTTGACAAACAAACTCGGCGCTGAATTCTTGGAGCCGATTAAGACCACCAACGTGCAGAACATGCGCGCGATGACGACGTGGTGCATTCGTCGCAGTTAGACGCAAGCAATCGCGCATTCAAATTCTTTAGCGCATACAAACCATTCCATTTTATGTCAACGATTTCAGAGCAGGAGTTCGAGCGATTGTGCGGCGACGTGTACCATGATCGTCGGCAAATTCATGCGTTTAATCCAAACACGGGCGAAGAAGAAGCAATGTTGTGGATGCTCGCCGGATGTCTTATCAGTTTGCTGGACGTGCCTGTGTGGGAGCAACCGAGCGGGCGCGGCGGCACGAGCGCAGAAGCCTACCGCGAGGCGATTCACCAACTCTTGCGAGAACGCATGGAACCCGTCTTCGATGCGCGCGTTTACCTCGCCGGATTGTCGGAAATGATTGCCGCAGGAGAGTGAGAGAATCCGCCGCATTGTGAGCCGCCCGCGCTTGGCAAGCCCGCACTCGCTTTTCCGTTTCATATAAATACGCTGCACTCGCGCGTCGGGAGTTTACAAATTTCCGCGACGCCGTTATAAAGGATTGAGCGCTGTAAACTCTGTTTTACAGCTTTCGATAATGGCAGCTTTCCCCCATCCTCCCATCCATGCGCGAGACACGAAATTTTGCATGACTAATCACTCGCGGCGGATTGTTCCAACGTACATTTTTGAAAATCCCGAAGTTTATTCTGCGCGGAAGTTTTCCTGTCCTTCGCGTTGCCGAAGGGCGCACACTTTTGTTTGAGAGGTAGCATGGCAAATCAATCTACGACGATAACAACGGATACATTCGATGAAAAGCAGTTGCTCGCCGCGCTCGTCGCCTTAAAGCGGGGCGACTTTTCCGCGCGGCTGCCGACGGAATGGACGGGCGTGGCGGGCAAAATCGCCGACACGCTCAACGACGTGCTGGATTTGAACGAGCGGCTGGCGAAAGAAGTAGAACGCGTCAGCCGCGTCGTCGGGCGCGAAGGCCGCATTACGCAACGCGCCGCGCTTCCGGCGGCACGCGGCGCGTGGTCTAACTTGATTGAATCTATCAACACGCTGATTGACGACACGACACGCCCGACAAACGAAACGGCGCGCGTCATCGGCGCAGTCGCCAACGGCGATCTCTCGCAAACGATGGCGCTCGAAGCCGATGGCCGCCCCTTGAAGGGCGAATTCCTGCGCACAGGCAAAATCGTCAACGCGATGGTCGATCAACTCGGCACGTTCGCATCCGAAGTCACGCGCGTCGCGCGAGAGGTGGGAACCGAAGGCAAGCTCGGCGGCGAGGCGAAAGTCAAAGGCGTCGCCGGAACGTGGAAGGATTTAACCGACAGCGTCAATTCGATGGCGGGCAATCTGACAGCGCAAGTGCGCAACATCGCGGAAGTGACGACGGCGGTTGCCAACGGCGATTTGTCGAAGAAGATTACGGTTGACGTGAAAGGCGAAATTTTAGAGTTGAAAAATACGATCAACGTGATGGTCGATCAACTCAATTCATTTGCGTC
>JBPCOJ010000039.1:0-36717 GCA_051000345.1 Pyrinomonadaceae bacterium
TCGCAATGATCGTCTGCTACATCACCTTCGACGCGTCAGACAAAGAAAACGGCAAGCGCCCGCTTTTCTTTCTCATCTTTTCCACAGTGCTAATGATTATGGCCGCGCGTTGGCGGCGCGCCGTCGAATACTGGCCGCCCTTCGCCATCCTCTTTGCGGCGTTTTCTCTGCAACCGATTTTAAGCGGCGCACGCAACGCCGTCGCCAATAAATTGCCGACGAACGTGCTGGACGATTTACAACCGTTCCTAGATCGCCACGAACAACCCGAGGCGCTCGAAAAATCGCAACGCGAAGCATGGGCGGAAGGCGAAACCACCATTGTCGGCGTCGGCTTGAGCATCGCGCTCTACGTGATTCTGATGCCCTGGGATACGCATAAAACCGTGCGCGCCGCCATCGCTTTTTTGGTGCTGTCAATCGCGCTCGCCGTTCATTTCAAATTTCGCGGCATGGCCAAAACAGTTGTCGCCGTCGTTGCGCTCTGTCTCGGCGTCTGCATGTTTACGGCGGTCGGTTTGACGGCGCGCGACATCAAGGGCAACAACGGGCCGGATCATTTTCGCGGCGGCATGGAATGGATACGCGCCAACGTGCCTCCGAACGAAATGATTTTTAATATCAACTGGGATATGTTCCCTAAAATATTCTTCTATGACACGACGCACGTTTACGTGTCAGGGCTTGACCCGACCTACTTGCTCGATAAGAATCCCGATCTCGCAAAGCTCTACAACAACATCACGCTCGGCAAAGAGAAGGATTCCGGCCCGCTTATCCGCGAACGCTTCGGCGCGCATTACGTGTTCACAGACGACGGGCACGAAGATTTTTATAACAACGCGGCGGACAGCGGCTGGTTCGAGAAAGTTTACGAAGACGACGAATGCACGATCTTGCACATACGCGATCAAAAAGGCGCGGTGATGCCGGACGACAGCGAGGACAATGGCGACAACAACAATGACGGCAATGATAGCGACAGCGGCGGCGATCAGCAGGATGAAGACAACGGCGCTTGAGACTTGGGAATAACTTTTTCGCGTGAAGCTCGAATAATCTGCTATGAACAAAAAGCGCAACGTGGAACAGCACTTTTGCACAAGCAAGCGCGTGGTCGTTTTGCTCGCATCGCTAATCTTGACGATTCCATTTATCGGCTGCCGCAATGCAAATGCGCCGCAAGCCAACTCAGCCGCATCCAAATCCGCGCTTGCTTCGCCCACGCCGCAATCCGCCTTCGAGCGCGATTTGCATTACGCGCGCAGCAGCCAGAATTTCACTAAGGTTTACGTCTTCGCGCGCAAGGACGGCAACGCGATTGAATCAACTGACGCGGATTTATTGAAGGCAAAAGCTCCGGCAGACCCGCATATCTGGTGGGTGCTGACCGATGAAAAGCGGCGCGTCATCATGTGTACATACTCCGACTTTGCGCCGCAGAAATTGAACTCACTGCGCGAGCATTTCAACGTCGAAGATTACACAGACCGCTAAACCTTTTCCTGCTATCAACGAAGCGAGAAACCTTTTATGTTGTCTCCCGATAACGCGCACACCGCCACTACAGACAGCACTACGACGACAAGCAGCGATACCGTCATCCTGCAAATGCTTCATGCGCAACTAGAGCGTATGCGCGCGATGCTCTACAAATACTCCGACCTCTTTTACCAACTCATCATCGTCGGCATCATCGTGCTGATCCTGATGACAATGGCGAGCTTCACCGAAACTTTCCGCGCGACGGTGCTGTTGATGCCATTCTTCACCATCTACATCGGCGTGCAATCGGCCTACTTTTTAACTTACGTCGTCTTCGCGCGCATCTACGCCACAGGCATCGAACAGCGCATCAATCGCTTGCTTAAAGACGAAGTTTTGATCGCGCACAAACAGGAAGCAGCATATCTTTTCCCGCTCGACGGCGCACAATTCGCGGGCGTGCCGTTGCGCCTACGGCAAACCTTCATCGGCTTCATCACCATTCATTTCTGGATCACGGGCGCAGTCGTCATTGCACTTTCATCCTATCGCGCATGCCAACTGTTGCCCGTCATCAGAGAAGAATTCCCGCCCGTCGCTCTTTACTTTCCCGCGCTCATCCTCTGGTCACTGCTGCATCTCGTTTACCTCGTCTGGTATTTCGGCACGCGTTATTACGAGCGCCGCATCATGTCGATTGTGCAAGACGCTTACCGCGCTGATTACGATGCAGCGTGAATTCTTGTTGACAGCTTACCCTTGAATTTCCTCGTCAAGACTGATTACATACTGCTAGATGGAAGTGGATTTCGAGATACTCGGTGATATTACCGAAACGGAAACGATTGCCATTGGTAATTCGATTCGTGAATTGCCTGTGCTGCGAAGGCGGTTTGGTCGTGGTCGCTGGCGAAAGCGAAAGGGAGTTGCCAATATACGGCTTTCTGATGGTAGGATACGTCTTGCCGAGGTTCATTGGTATGAAGCGCACGGCATAGGCAAGGTGAGAATGAAAATCAAGCAGTATCTGGATTAAAGCTATGGAACACGAAGGCGCACAGCCACGATTTGTCATCTGCATAAACAATGCCAATTATCCCGATGATTTGAAGGTCAGAACCGTCTATCAGGTATTGCCTGACGAGTCGGCGGCGAGAAGCAATTACATCAGAGTCATAGATGAAACAGGCGAAGATTACTTGTATCCGGCGACGTGCTTTGTCTTCGTGGAAGTACCGCCTGAAGCTGCGAAAACATTGATGGTTGCAGTGCCCTGATTCTTCTGCGCTGTTGCTGCTTAACAAGTCTTTGCCGCCAATACCCTGAAAAAAGCAAAGAGGCCGCATCTTAATCGAGATGCGGCCTCTTTGCTTTTGAAACTCGGTTTAGCGCGCGCTTGCTGCTTCGGCGAGTTGTTGTGATGGCGCTTCGGTTTGCTGGCGCGCGTGATATGAAGAGCGTGTGAGCGGGCTTGATTCGACGTGGCGAAAGCCTAGCTCCATGCCGACTTCGTGCCAGCGCGTGAATTCTTCGGGCGTGACGTAGCGTTCGACGGGCAGGCGGCGCGCGTGCGGCTGCAAATACTGTCCGATAGTCATAATGTCGCAGGAGACTTTGCGCAAGTCCCTCATCAATTCAACGACTTCATCGAAGGTTTCGCCTAAGCCCGCCATGATGCCTGTCTTGGTCAACATGCCGCGCTTTTCGCGGTCACGTCGCGCGGCGGCGCGTTCGAGCAGCGTCAAAGTCTGCTGGTAATTGGCGTCTGGACGCACGCGCTTGTAAAGCCGCGCAATGGTTTCCGTGTTGTGATTGAGTACGTCCGGCTGCGCGTCGAGCACTGTGTGGAGCGCGGCTTCGTCGCCGTTAAAATCTGGGATCAACACTTCGACTTTGCAGGAAGGATTCTGCGCGCGCACCTCGCGGATTGTTTCCGCCCAGTGCATTGCGCCGCCGTCCGGCAGATCGTCGCGGTTGACGGAAGTGATAACGGCGTGCGCGAGATTCAAATGCTTGACGGCGATGGCGACGTTGCGCGGTTCTTCCGCGTCGAGGTCTCCCGGCTTGCCTTTATTAACGGCGCAGAAACCGCAGTGGCGCGTGCATGTATCGCCGCCGAGCATAAAGGTCGCGGTGCGGTCATTCCAGCACTCGAAGATATTTGGGCATCGCGCTTCCTGACAAACAGTGTGCAGATTCAAGCCTTCGATTAACTTCAAGACGTGATTCTGGTTCGTCGGATCGCCGAGGCGTATGCGCAGCCAATCGGGTTTCGGCTCGCGCGCCTGCGCCGGTCTGTTGCTGATAACCTTTAGTTCGCGGCTCAAAATATTTCCTCCAAGAGCTTCGACTCCGAAACTTATTTTAACACCCGCGCGGCTTCGTTGTCGCTGTCCGGTGCGAGAAGGCGCGCGAGCGTTTCGGGATCGACATTGCCGCCGGAGAGAATCACGCCGACATTCTTGAATTCGCGCGGCAAACGATTGAAAAGCAACGCCGCCGCAGACACAGCGCCCGTCGGCTCGACGACGAGTTTCATGCGCAAAAGAAGAAAGCGCAGCGCTTCGATAATCTCTCTATCTGAAACAATCAAGACATCGGCGGCGTTTTTTTGCAGCACGGGAAACGTGAGCGCGCCCGGCGCTTGATTGCGCATTCCGTCGGCGATGGTCGGCGGCGGCTCTATGCACACGCGCTCGCCTTTAATGAAGGATTGCCGCGTGTCATCCGCCGTTTCCGCTTCGACGGCGAAACATTTTATGTTCGGATTAAGCCCGCGCGCCGCCGTGCTTGCGCCCGCGAATAATCCGCCGCCGCCGCACGGCGTCACGATGCAATCAATCTCCGGCACGTCGTCGAGAAGTTCGAGCGCGCATGTGCCTTGCCCTGCCATAATTTCGTAGTCATCGTAGGGCGGCACAAGCGTTAGATGTTCGCGGGCGGCGATTTCCTGCGTGAATTTTTCGCGGTCATCCAGCTTACGATCATAAAAGACGACTTCCGCGCCGTAGCCGCGCGTCGCCGCGATCTTCATTTGCGGCGCATCCGTCGGCATCGCAATCACTGCGCGCGTTCCGGCTTCGCGTGCGGCGAGCGCGACGGCCTGCGCGTGATTGCCCGAAGAAAAAGCGACGACGCCTTGCCTTTTCTCATCTTCACGCAACGACAGAATCTTGTTCGTTGCGCCGCGAATCTTAAACGCACCGGCGCGCTGCAAGTTTTCGCATTTGAAAAAGATGCGTCGATTGATAACACCGCTGGCACGCGCCGCTGCTTCATCGAACGCGCGCGACGTAACGACAGGAGTGCGATGAACGCGCCCTTCGATTCTTGTCGCGGCTTGCTTAATCAATTCAAGCGTGAGCATAAAAATAGAAGTCAGAAGTCAGGAGTCAGAATAAGATTTGTTGATGCTTCGATAGAGTTTGTCGCATGGCTACCGGATTCGTCGGATTCTTCTGCCGCAAATTCTTCGGGCGTCATGGCGAAAACGTCTGCGAAGTGTTCGATGATGCTGTCTTCGACTTCGCGCGGATTAATTTCGCGTTCGAGCAATTCGTTCATTGAAGTGACGTGTTCGCCTTCGCACGCGATGATTAAATCGAAGAAGCTCAAGTCAGTATTGACGTTCAAAGCAAAGCCGTGCGTCGTTATCCAACGCGCGATGTGTATGCCAATGGCGGCGACTTTTCCGCGCGTCGTATGCACGCCGGTCAAGCCTTTGATGCGAAAACTCTCGATACGGAAATCCAAGAGCGCGCGCATCAAAACTTCTTCCAGATCGCGCACGTAACGATGCACGTCCTTGCGGTCTGGACTCAAATTGATAATCGGATAGCAGACGAGTTGGCCGAGTCCGTGATACGTGACTTTGCCGCCGCGATTGGTTTCAAAGACTGTTACATCACGCTCGGCTAAGTCTTCAGGCGCGGCGAGAATGTTGGCGTGCGACGCAATGCGCCCGAGCGTCAGCGTGTGCGGATGCTCGACAAACAGCAGAGTATCCGGCTGGCTGCCTTCGCGCACGCCGCGCTCTGTTTCCTTTTGAATTGAAAGCGCCGCCGCGTATTCGAGACGACCAAGCCGACGGACTTTCAGCGCTTTGCTTCGGCTCATAATTCTTCTACCAATTTCATCACGCGTAATTCGGCTGCGCGAAACGTTTGTTATATTGTAGCAGCGCGTGCCGCCGTGCGGCGAATCTTTGTTCGGCGACATGTGCCGTGAAAGCGCGTTGTCATTACTTCAGTATGAAGGAGAAAAATCTTTGAAACGAATTTACGTTTCCCTTGCAAGCCTGTCGTTGCTGCTAATTCTTTTGCCGCAATCCTTCGCCCTGTCGCAGACGCGGCGGAGAGCAGTCACGCAGCAGCGGCGCGGCGCATCATCGAACAGCAAACAGCAGAATACAAACGGGGAGAGCAACGGCGCGCGCGCGGCGGGTGCGTCGCGTGTCGCCGAACAAATCAAATTGCTATCGAGATTTCTTTATCTTTACGGGCGCATTACGAACGGCTTCGATGCGGCGACGGAAGCAGCGCAGCGCGGCGAGACGAGCCGTGCGGCGACACAGCAAACAGAGCAGAGCCGCGCGGCCGTGCGCTTGAATCTGCGTAACGTGCGCGAAGGCTTGGATGATTTGGAAATTCGTTTTCGCACGACGCCGGAATTGCAGCGTTACTATACGAGCCTTGCGGGAACGGCGGCGCTGGCGGCGAGCGCGGAAGAAAAGGCGGAGGCGAATCAATTCGACAAGGCCGGGCGCACATTGATCGAAGCCGTCAATAAGCTAACAGATGTGCTGCTGGAAATGCGCTGAATAAAATTGTCGCGGCAGGAACAAACTGCGCTGTTACGCTGCTCAACGATTCTTCGTGTAATAACCCTGTCGCGCGCGTATGCGCAAATCCGCGCGCGACGGTGTGCGAACTTTGATGCTGAGGAATGTGCCGTTCGGAGAGGTGTTCTGCGAGTAGTATTGCAGCAGATATTGCGAGCGCAACTCGTTGGCGATCTGGCGAAAGATTACGTCAAGGTCTGTTTCTCTTTCGGGAGTGAATGCCGCGCCGCCCGTCGCCGCCGCGAACTGCTGCATACCTTGCTGCGCGCGCGTGCTGATGATGTTGAGGCGCAGAGATTCGCCGCTCGGATTAAGCGAGTAAAAGATAGCGTCCGTGCGCTGCAATTCGCGCTGCACTTCGGCGCGCACGCGTGTTTGAATTGCCAGCCTTTGCGTTAGCGTCGAAGCTTGTTCGCGCGCGGCTTTGATTTTTTCGCTGTTGTTATCTTCGCCGTCGGAAATGACGATGATGACGCGTCTGGCTCCCGCAGGCGCAGACTTCGCAAGATACTGCGCCGCATCGACTACCGTATCGTAAAAGGCTGTGGAACTTCTGGCGGGTTGAATCGCTAATAATTTAGCGGAAGCCGCGTCGAGACTCGCGCGCGTTTGTTCGAGGCGCGGTTGGGCGTCGATGGCAAAGACGGAGGCGTGGTCTGCGGGCTTGAGAATTTGTTTGAGAAAGCGCACGGCGGCTTCCTTTTCAAAAGAGAAGCGCGCGTTGACGCTGCCCGATACGTCAAGGAGCACGGCGATTTCGAGCGGGACTTGTTCGGCATCGCCGAGACGCGCGATTTGCTGCGAGCGATTGTCTTCTTCGAGCCGGAAATCCGTCGCCTGCAAACGCAGCACGGGCTGCCCCGTCGCGTTTGTCACGGAAACAGGCACCACGACCAAGTTCGAGGTCACGCGAATAACTTCGTCATCGTCGGCAGTATTCTCCGCGTTCGTCGAAGGCGCGGGAGTTTGCTTTGGCAGCGGCGATGCTGATGGAGTCGGTGACGTTGCGGGTAATTGTTTTACCATCGGTGTCGGAGCAGTTGTTTGTTGTCGCGTGCGTGCTGATGGTGGTTGTTGCGCGCGAACAATTACAGTGAAGATAAAAAACGCCAGCGCTCCGAGAATCAAGAGCGCTGGCGTTTGCTGTTTTCTGTTTTTGATGAAAGTCATTTACTCGATTGCGATTCGCAAATTTGAGGAAACGGAAAATCCGTTTTTCAATCGGCAATCGCAAATCTAAAATCGCAAATTACGTTACTGGTTCGGCGTCGTGCTTGGATTCGTGCTCTGCGTATTCATCGTCGGAGCCGCCTGCATCAGTCCGCGATTGACAAGAACTTTGACTTCGACGCGGCGATTCTGCGCGCGGCCTTGCTGTGTGTGGTTGTCCGCGATGGCCTGCGATTGACCGAAGCCGAAGGGCGTAATAATGCGGCGCAGCGGGATTCTGTGTTCCTCCGCGAGATAGCGCACGACGGCGTCCGCGCGCTGCTGGCTCAAGCGGCGATTGACGTCTATGTTGCCCGTTGAATCCGCATAGCCGGAAACTTCTATCACATAGCCTTTGGCGCTGAATGCTTTGTTGGCAATCTGATCTAGCTGTGATTTGGCCTGCGGCGAAAGCACTGCGCTTCCGGGACGAAAATTAACTGCCAGCAGGTCTTGCGGCACATAATCGTCGAGCGCGCCGATGCGTTCGTTGGTTGCGCCGACGCCTGCAACGGCAGCGTCTGCGGTTTCCTGCGCGGCTCTGGCTCCGCCCTTCGCAGCGTTTGAAACGGCGGCGAGTTCGTCTATCTGGCCGGAGATGCGCTGCGCGTTTTGCTCGACCTGTCCGATTCTGTTTTCGCTGGAGCCGACGCGATCCTCTACGGGATTAACGCGGGATTCGACGGTGCGCGCGACCTTCAGTTCATCTTCGGAAAACTTGACGGTATCGGCGACGAGTTGGCCGGAAGCATCGCCGCGCCCTTCGACTTCGACATTGAGGCCGCGCAGAATATTAGTCGCGCCGTAGTTCTTCGCGCGCCGGAACGGATTGCCTTTTCTTTCGGTGACGCGCGTCACGTCCGCCAGACGCACAACGGTATCGACGCCGTTCAAATCACGCACGGAAAAGGTATCCGGGTCGCGCCGCGTAATGACGCCTTTGATCTTCATGCGCTCGCCGTTCGAGACTGTGCGCGATCTGGGGGCGGCGGAAGACGTCGTTGCCGTAGCGGTTCCGTTTGTCGAAGCGCCGTTTTGCGTTTGGCTTGTTTGTGTGTTCGTTGAAGAATTGTTTGTCGTGTCCTGCGCGAAGGTCGCGTTCGTTGTTGCGAACAGAAAAAGCGCGACGACAGGGGTTGTTAGCAGTCGGGATTTTTTCAATTTATTGGCACTCATCATTTAACTCCGTGAAAGCGAGTCGGCCTTTCGGCAGGCTTCGCAAAGTTAGCGTTTCATTCCCTCGCGTTGTAGATGCTGCAACAAGGGCAGCGGGTTGGAAGAGATTCAATCGAGCATCGGTAGAGAATCGTTTTGAACGGCAAAGTTTATCGCACAAAAACCTTAAGTCAAGCGTTCGAGCAATCGTATCCGGCATTGCAATAAAATTACAATGATAAGAGAGGCGCAAGAATTTGTATCGCCATCTGTAATTACTTTTCGGCCTTCTTTGCCGCAGATACGGAAATATAGAAAAGCGCCGCGCCTCTACCGAAAGCAGAGGCGCGGCGCTTTGTTTCTTCTTTTGAGACCGGGAAAGTCTTCCCGCGTCAACTGTCCGGCTTCCCGAATCTCTTTCACGTAGGCGAGGAACTTCTCTGCGTCCGCGCCGTCAACAATGCGATGATCGTAGCTTAGGGCAAAATAGGCCATCGAACGAATCGCAATGTAATCGTCGCCTTCGGCGGAAGTAATGACCTTCGGGCGTTTTTCGATTGCGCCGACTCCTAAGATTGCAACCTGCGGCTGGTTGATAATCGGCGTGCCGAAAAGTCCGCCGAAGACGCCCGGATTGGTAATCGTAAATGTTCCGCCCGCAACTTCGTCCGGCTTCAATTGCTTTGTGCGCGCGCGATCCGCAAGGTCGTTGGCGGCGTGCGCGAGACCCGAAAGCGAAAGACTGTCGGCGCGTTTGATGACAGGCACGATCAAGCCCCAATCAAGGGCGACGGCCAGTCCCAAATTGATGTCCTGCTTGTAGACGATTTGATCGCCGCTGACCTGCGCGTTGGTGACGGGAAATTTGCGTATTGCCTGCGTCACGGCTTGAAAAATAAACGGCATAAAAGTGATCTTCGTGCCGTAGCGTTCCATGAACTGTCGCTTGTTTTGGTCGCGCAGGCGTGCGATGCGTGTCATGTCTATTTCGTAGACGGTGGTGACGTGCGCAGAGGTGCGCCGCGACATAACCATGTGCTCGGCGATCTTTTTGCGCATCACGGTCATCGGCTCGACGCGGTCACCCGCGCCGGGCTGAACATGAGGCATTTGCGCGGGCGCGTTCATGGCGGCGGGCATCGCTTGTGTCGCTGATTGCTGCTGTTGCGGCATAGTTGCGGGTTGCGCGGTGGTCGTCGCGCCGCTTTCGATAAAGCTCAAGATGTCGTTTTTAGTGACGCGCCCGCTCATCCCCGTGCCTTCGACGCGCGAGATGTCTATGCTGTGTTCCTTCGCAATGTTGCGCACCAGCGGACTGGATTTTGTGCGCCGCAAATCTTCAACGGACGGCGTGCCGCTGCTGCTGCTGCCGTTGCCGCCCGTTGTCGCGGCAGTCGTTCCGGTCTGTGGCGATGAAACTCCGGCGGCCTCTTCTTCTGCGCCGGGACGTTGCGCGTCGTAACTGCGCGCGGCGATTTCGGCAATCTCCGCTTCGGGAACCGGCGCGCCCGTCGTCCACTGCCCTGATGCACTCTGCTGCTGTTGAGCCTGACTGTTTTGCGATGCGCCCGTCGGCGGTTGAGGCGGCGGAGGCGGAGCAGCAGCAGCAGCGGCGACTGTCGGGGTTGAAGGCGGCGGCGGCGGCGTCGCTGCGGCGGCGACGGGCGGTGCTTCGGCTGCTGCGCCGTTGCCGCCGTCGAGCATGGCGACGATTGAATTGACTTCAACGGTTTCGCCTTCTTTGGCTCTGATCTCCGTCAAGACTCCGGCGGCGGGCGACGGAATCTCCGCGTCAACTTTGTCTGTGGAAATTTCAAACAGCGGCTCGTCGCGTTCGACGCGCTCGCCCACCTGCTTTAACCACTTGGTAATAGTTCCCTCCGCAATGGACTCGCCCATCTGCGGCATCACGATTTCTGTGCTCATTAAGTTCTCCAAATCAGGATGTCAGATGTTAGATACTGGATGTTAGTTCCGGTCAGACGTGTTTCGACTAATATCTAACATCTGACATCCAGCATCTCATTCGTTAATATGCTGCAAGTTTGCGTGCCGCATCGACGACGTCTTTGATTTGCGGCAAATAATATTCTTCGAGCGGGGGCGAATACGGCACTGGGCTGTCAATCGACGCGACGCGGATAACGGGCGCGTCCAGCCACTCGAAGGCTTCTTCGGCGATGCTCGCCGCGATTTCGCCGCCGATGCCGCCCGTCCGCGATGCTTCATGCAAGACAATCGCTTTGCTCGTTTTTTTTACGCTGTCGAGTATCGCCGCTTTGTCCATCGGCGCGAGCGTGCGTAAATCTATCACTTCAACGTCGAGTCCCTCTTTTTCTAATTCCACCGCGGCATCGAGCGCCGTCAAAACCTGCGCGCCGAAAGTGATAATCGAAAGATCGCGGCCTGTCCTCGCCGTGCGCGCCTTGCCGATTTCGATAGTGTAATCATCCTCCGGCAATTCTTCACGCAGACGCGGCAGGCGGTAAAGTTTTTTGTGCTCGAAGAAAAGCACAGGGTCTGGATCGCGTATCGCGGCTTTGATTAAGCCCTTCGCATCATAAGCCGTTGACGGTTCGACGATCTTCAAGCCCGCCGTATTGAGGAAAAAAGCTTCGGCGTTAATCGAATGAAAGGGGCCGCCGTGAACGCCCGAACCACACGGCCCGCGAAAGACCGTCGGAAGCCCTGCGCCCCATCGGTAGCGACACTTCGCCGCGTAGTTTGTCAGCATGTCGAAGCCTGCGGAAATGAAATCTATAAATTGAAATTCCGCGACGGGACGCATTCCCATCAAGGCCGCGCCGCACGCTGCGCCGACAATCGCCGCTTCGGAAATCGGCGTGTCAATCACGCGCTCCGCGCCGAACTCGTCGAGCAGCCCGTCCGTCACTTTGAACGCGCCGCCGTAAGCGCCGACGTCTTCGCCGATGACGAATACGCTTTGGTCGCGCTCCATTTCTTCCCAGATGCCCTGACGAATCGCTTCGACAAACGTCGTCAATCCTCCGCGCGCCGGGCGATTCGATTTATGCTCTTTTTTGAGTGCTGTTGACATTTATTTTTCGGGATAATTTTGAATGCTTACTTCAAATGTTTCTGCGCGACATACGGATGCGCCGGATTGACGATTAAGCGCCCTTGCTTCGGATCAATCAACACGTCCATGTCTTCCATCGGAATCGAGCCGAGCAAAATCTCCGTGTCTCCGGGCAAGACCATCGCATCGACTGTTGTTCGACGGTTTTCAAAACGTATCTCAATCGGCCCGACTACTTCGAGTTCGAGCACTCTTCCGTCGGCAAATTCGGCGAATTGCTTATCAAGCACGCGCAGTCCGAGTTGATTCTTCACGCGCTCGTTGATTGACAGCATATATGCGCCGCTGTCAACAAGCGCGGAGATATTTATTCTCTTCACTTCATCTTCTTTGATGTAACCTTTTGCGTGCAGCGTTAAGTCGTCGCCGCTGATTACTTCAATATCCGCATAAACCAAACCCATCGCGTGCTCTCCTTTCGATAAAGGTTGCGGCGGCGCAGATTGCGCTTGCGGCACTGCGGCGTGTCGCGGGATAAGCTTTAGCGCCGAAAGTTTGATTGTCATTGCTCAAGCACCTTCGGGCGAAACGCGGGCGGCACAATCGAGTTGTCGAAAACATTGTAGGCCGCCTGCTCTGCATCCGGCATCGGCGACGATTCAGCCCACGCGACATCCTCATCTATTTCGTTTTGGATGCCCTTCGTAATCTCTTCCAGCTTTTCGCGCGTGGCGACGTTCTGCTTTATCAAAAACGTTTCGTAGCGGTCAATCGGATCATTCTTTTCCCATGCTTCGAGTTCGCCGGGCGGCAAATATCTTTGATCGTCGTGTTCGGCGTGGCCTTTGCGACGATAGGTTTTCGCTTCGATCAGCACCGCGCCGCCGCCATCGCGCGCAAACTCTGCGGCTTTCTTCGTCACTTCGTAGCAAGCGATGATGTCGTTGCCGTCAACGATGTGACCGGGAATGCCGTAGCCAGCAGCCTTTTCCGCCAAATCCTTGACGGCTGTTTGCATGGATGTCGGCGTCGAATACGCGTAGTGATTATATTCCGCGATGACGATCAAAGGCAGTCGCTGCACGGCGGCAAAGTTTAAGCCTTCGTGGAATGCGCCGGTGCTCATCCCGCCGTCGCCGATGTAGGCGAGCGCGACGAGATTTTTCTTTTGCATACGCGCGCCGAGAGCCACGCCCGTCATCACGGGAATCATATCGCCGAGATGTGAAATAGGCCCGATAAAACCTTTCGCCATATCGCCGAAGTGTATGTTCAAATCGCGCCCGCCCGAAGGCCCCCACGCCTTTGCCATATACTGCGCGAAAATATCGCGCGGGCGAATGCCTTTCACTAACACCGCGCCGAGATCGCGTATTAAAGGCGTGATGAAATCCTGCGGCTGTAATGCGTAGGCAGTGCCGACGGCGGTTGCTTCCTGTCCGAGCGAGCGAAACACGCCGCCGACGACTTTTGTTTGACGGTATAAATTAACGAGACGTTCTTCGACGAGCCGCGTCAGCTTCAAGTAACGATACATCTCAAGCATCTGTTCCGGCGTGAGCGTCGTCTCTGAAATGCAGGAAAGCGCCGCCGCTTCACCCGCTGCTTGACCCGATTCATTGGCAATGTCTTGCTGCTTTGCTTCGTTGCTCGTTTCAGCATCGGTTGCGCTCATCGCCGCCGCTGTATCTTCGACGGCAACAGCGATAGCCTTAGCCTGCGCTGCAGTTTCAGGCGGCGAAGTTTTTTTGCCCGCGCCGGTGCGATTCACTTTGCGTCGTGTTTCCTTCTTCATTAAGCCTTCCCGTTGCGGCCTTCGCTGATGTAACGCTCGACTGTGTTGATAAGCGCGCTCAAACGCTCGCCCGTCTGCGCCTGTGCCGTCACCAATTCGCTTACCGTTACCGCTAACTCTTTTTGTGCCTTAGCTGTTTCGGCGACCATATTAAAGATGCCGACAAACGCCGTTTCCATACGGTTCATACGAGACTCGGAGACTTTCATGTTCTCTGCGAACTTCTCCATGTTTTCAGCGAACTGTTCTTGTCGCTGAATGATAAATTCCATCGTGCGCTGGATTTCTTCGTTCGTCATTTATCTCATTCCTTTCATTGAAATCCCGCTTAGAAATGAATCGTTAAGTTATGCACGCCCTCGGCGGCTTCCATCACGGATTCAGAGATGGTCGGATGCGCGTGCATTGTGCGCCCGAGTTCTTCGGCAGTGGATTCGAGCTGCATTGCGACGCAGGCTTCGGCGATAAGTTCCGTCGCGTGCGGGCCGATGATGTGAACGCCCAAGAGTTCATCATACTTTGCTTCGCTGACTATCTTAACGAAGCCTTCTTCTTCGCCGACGATGCGCGCTTTGCCGGATGCGGAGAATGGAAACTTGCCGACTTTTACCTCGTAGCCTTCCTCGCGCGCCTTCGCTTCTGTCAGGCCGACGCTTGCCACTTCCGGGTCGCAGTAAGTGCAACTTGGCACGAGTCGCAAATTGATCGGCTGCGCGTGCTGCCCTGCAATTTGCTCGACGGCGAGAATGCCTTCCTTCGAGGCAAGGTGCGCGAGCCAAGGCGTCGGAATCACGTCGCCGATGGCATAAACATTCGGCTCTGCTGTTCGCAAAAATTCGTCAACGATAATCGCGCCGCGTTCGACTTTGACTTTTGTATTCTCCAAACCCAATCCTTCGATGAACGGCATACGCCCGACGGCGACGAGCAGCATTTCGGCTTCGAGGCGCACGTCGTCGCCCTTCGTCGTCTTGCCTGTCACGACCACGCCCGTGTCCGTCTTTTCCATTTTGTTGAGCTTCGTATCGAGTTGATATTTAATCTTGCGCTTGCGAAACGCCTTCTGTAATTCCGCCGAAACTTCTTCGTCTTCGCCGGGTAAAAGACGCGGCATAAGTTCTATGATCGTCGTGTCGCAACCGAAGCGCGAATAAACGCTTGCAAACTCGACGCCCACCGCGCCCGCGCCCATCACCAGCATGGACTTCGGCACTTGCTTTAATTCCAGAACGTGATCGCTATTGACAACTCGCTCGCCGTCCGTCTCGAAGCCGGGGATCGGGCGCACGACCGAGCCTGTGGCGATGATGATGTTCTTCGTTTCGATGTTCTGCTTTTTGCCGTCCGCGCCCGTGACTTCGACTTTGCCCGCGCCGTTCAATTTGCCTGTGCCGTTAAAGACCGTGACCTTGTTTTTCTTCATCAAAAACTCGACGCCCTTCGCGTTCTTCATCACGATCTTGTCTTTGCGTTTCTGCACATCCTCGAACGCGAGCTTTACCTCGCCGACCTGTATGCCGAAGTCCGCCAGATGCTGCGTCGTTTGCTCGTAGAGATGCGCCGACTGCAAAAGCTGCTTCGTCGGGATGCACCCGCGAAGGCCGCACGTCCCGCCCAATCGTTTATCCTTCTCGACGAGCGCGACGCGCAAGCCAAGTTGCGAACCGCGAATCGCCGCGACATAACCGCCGGGGCCGCCGCCGATAATCGTCACATCGAATGATTGTTCCGTAGCCAAAATGTTCGTGTTCCTCTCTCTTTGCAATGAACTGTAGACAGCGTTCAGTAATCGGTTGTCAGTGTTCACCTCGGAAGTTTTGTTTCGACTGAAAACTGATTGCCGTCAACCGCCGACTTTAATATGCTTTTCCGAATGAGCCTATTATAATCACTCCTGCAAGTTTACTCCAACACCCGCGCGCCTTGAAGCCTGTCCGCAGGGCGCGAGAAATGCGTATCCAAAACCGATGCAACACTCCGAAGGATTCCTAAAATTAGCCGAAGACGCCCGCCGCCGCATACACGAAATCACCGTCCACGAAGCACGCGAAAAGCTCCTTTCATCCGACGAAACGGCGCGCCTGATAGATGTCCGCGAAGACCACGAATGGACACAAGGCCACGCGGCAGGCGCACAGCACATGGGACGCGGCATCATCGAACGCGACATCGAAAAACTCGTGCCCGACAAGAACGCCCGACTCATACTCTACTGCGGCGGCGGTTATCGCTCCGCCTTAGCCTGCGACAATCTACAACGCATGGGCTACACCAATGTCCACTCAATGGCGGGCGGCTGGAAAGCGTGGAAGGCGGCAGAGTTGCCGATTGAAGAGTAGATGAGATTCATCTGCGAGAAATTCTGAGATATAGTGTCATGAACATATTGAGTGCCTCGTGCCGGATAGCTTTCGCGCATATCTTAAAGGAAACCGAATGTTCTTAAAAAAGCTGGTCGTACATAATTACAAGTCCCTGCGTCACATAACATTTTGCCCCTCGCCGCTTGCGGTCTTAATCGGGCCGAATGCGTCAGGCAAATCCAACTTCGCGGATTCGATTCACTTTTTGTCGGAAGTGTATAGCCAAGGGTTAGAAGTTGCCATAGCAAGGAAAGGTGGTTACGAGAACATTGCCTTTCGGAAACAGCGTAGGTCTAAAGCCCCGATTAATTTTGAAATAGTTCTTGAGAGTAGCGGCAGTGAACGCAAAATTAGACAATCCCTCTTTTTAAGAGAGTTAAGAACTCTCCGAGAATTCAACTTCAGGTTTGAGCATAGATTCTCGATTATGGCAGTAGGTTCAGATATTAAGGCAGCATTTAAGGTTAAGGAAGAAGTTCTTCGTATTTGTATTGCAACTGAAAGCAACGCAAATGACTCAAGCTTCACCGAGCAGGTAAAAATCTCAAGGAGCGCAAATGGTAAAATAAAGGTCGATGTGGATAAGGGAAGTTTGCTTTACAAGATGTTCAACCATCTCGAAAAGAGGTATGAAGATTTCACTTCCACCGAAAACTTTATTCTTGGAGAACAGGACTTAATGATAAACAACCTTCTCTTCAGGAATTCTCTTATCTCAGCGTTCACGTCTGCAATCTCCAGCTTTGAAGTTTATCAACTCTCTACTAACTTATCTCGCGCGCCCGGAGTTCCGACGCCGAATCCGAAACTTGCGACGACGGGCGAAAATCTGCCCGCGTTGGTTGATTGGCTGCAACGCGCACATCCCAAAGAATGGGAAATCGTTATGTCTGGAATGCGGGACATTCTGGTAGGTTTGACGGATATATCAGTCGAGTATCTGCATACAAAGACGCTCGGCGTCTTCTTCCGGGAGGAAGGTGTCGGCAATACTTGGAGCGCGGATGATGTGTCGGATGGAACGATTCATTCGCTGGCGTTGCTGGTTGCTTCCGTTGATCCGCGAAGCGCCCTGTTGGTAGTTGAAGAACCTGAAAACTCCGTACATCCTTGGATTATTCGAGTCATCATGGAGCGACTGCGAAAGGTAAGCGTATTGAAGAACGTAGTTGTAACTTCGCACTCGCCCGTACTAATAAATTTATTAAAGCCTGAAGAAGTTTGGATCATCTTCAGGGACAAAGGAGAAACTAAACTTCAAAGGTTGGTTGATTTAGACCCTTCGGTGAAGGAAAGTTGGGAGAATGGAGATTATAGATTGTCGGAGTTTCTGGATTCTGGTTCTATCTCACAGGCCGTTCCGGGAGGTGTCTTTTGAGAATTGGCATAATTGTTGACGGTGATGCGGAATCTCAAGCCTTAAAATTACTCACACGCCGCATTGAAATTCCTGAAATAGTATTGCTCGATCCGATCTACTCAAACATGCAACCTAAAAGCACGCCCGCCCAGATAGCGAGGTCTGCGAAAGCGCAAGTCAGTGTGCTTGTTAATGCGAGAAAAGCAGACGCTATTATCGTTCTAATAGACAGAGAAGATAGAAGTGATTGCCCCCCTGCATTTGCAAAAGCGATAGAGCGCGCTTTCAAGAATCTAGACTGTCCAAACGTGAAGGTCGCCGTCAAAGACAAAAAGTTTGAGAATTGGCTGGTTTCAGACGTGACAGTTTTCCGACACTTTGCCGCGC
Source organism: Pyrinomonadaceae bacterium (assembly GCA_051000345.1). Taxonomy (GTDB): domain Bacteria; phylum Acidobacteriota; class Blastocatellia; order Pyrinomonadales; family Pyrinomonadaceae; genus JBHENC01. The sequence continues at coordinate 17,635 of JBPCOJ010000039.1, forward strand.
GTTATAGAGTTACAGGAGCTTTTAGAAATCGCGTTGCTCCGAACAAAGCTGATTCAATCCGAGATGCAGAGGAGTTGCTTAATCAAATTTGCATTAAAGATCAGTACCATAAAAGAAGAGACGCGGCGAAGATAACCGATGCTCAAGCGGTTTTGGAAATTGCTAAAAACTCCCGGTCTTTTCGTAAGTTCCTCAATTTAATAGAGCATGACAAGTATCTCAATCAAAGTAAAAGACCTTAATTAGAGCACACAATGGCAGCGGATTCGTTCGCTGCCATTCGCGTTTAGGCGTGGTGTATAATTCAAGCACATTTAATCCAAAACAATTGACGATGATGTTAGTGGAGAGTTATGAGCACTGCAAAAGAAGAAGTTGAATCGTTGTTGGATAAGCTGCCGGATGATTGTTCGCTGGAGGACATTCAATATCATCTGTATGTGATTGAAAAAGTGCGGCATGGATTGGAAACGGCGGATGCAAAAGGGACTGTCACGCAGGAAGAAGCCGAAGGGCAGTTGAGCAAATGGCTTACGAAGTAGTCTGGGACGCGCAATTTTAAGTTTACTTTTAACCGACAAAGGATGATTTCAGGTGATGGCTAAGGATGCGGTGGAGCGAAAGCAGGCGGGTATGATGGGCTTTGTACGTAAGGAAACGGATTCGATGGGGGCGATAGATGTTCCGGCGGATCGGTATTACGGGGCGCAGACGGAGCGTTCGCTGAAGCATTTTAATATCGGGTTCGATGTGATGCCGCGCGAGATGATTCGCGCTCTCGGCACGCTCAAAAAGGCTGCCGCGCTTGTTAATGAGGAACTCGGCAAGCTTTCGCCAGACAAGGCGAAGTTGATTGCGCAGGCCGCCGATGAAGTGATTGAAGGAAAGTTGGACGAGCATTTTCCTTTGCGCGTGTGGCAGACGGGAAGCGGCACGCAGACGAACATGAACGCCAACGAAGTCATCTCTAATCGCGCGATTGAAATTGCGAATGGTGTGATGGGCAGCAAAAAGCCTGTGCATCCGAACGACGATGTGAACTTGTCGCAGTCGTCGAACGATACGTTTCCGACGGCGATGCACATTGCCGCCGCCGAAGAGTTGAATAAACTCATCCCGGAAGTTCAAAGATTGCATGACGCGATTGATGCAAAGGCGCAAGAGTTTGCGGACGTGGTGAAGATCGGGCGCACGCATTTGCAGGACGCGACGCCTCTCACGGTCGGGCAGGAAATGGGCGGGTGGGCGAGTTTGATTGAGCGCGATGTGGAGAGATTAAATCTTGTGCTGCCCGGATTGTATGAATTGGCGATTGGCGGCACGGCGGTTGGCACGGGGCTAAACTCGCACCCGGAATTCGGCGAGCGCGCGGCGAAGAAGATCGCGGAGTTGACGGGCTTGCCTTTCAAGTCGCACCCGAACAAATTCGCGGCGCTTTCGGCGCATGACGAAATGGTGTTTGCGAGCGGCGCTTTGAAGACTCTCGCCGGTAGCTTGATGAAGATTGCGAACGACATACGCTGGCTTGCTTCGGGGCCGCGCGCGGGCTTCTGTGAACTCGTGTTGCCGGAGAACGAACCCGGTTCTTCGATCATGCCGGGCAAAGTCAATCCGACGCAATCGGAAGCGATGACGATGGTCGCCGTGCAAGTCTTCGGCAACGACGCGGCGATTGGCTTCGCAGGCTCGCAGGGCAATTTCGAGTTGAACGTCTTTAATCCTGTGATGATTCACAATCTGCTGCACTCGATTCGTCTCCTGAAGGACGCCTGTCACGGCTTCGTTGATTACTGCGTCGCGGGCATCGAACTCAACCGCGCGAAAATCGACGAGCACTTGCAGAACTCACTGATGCTGGTGACGGCCTTGAACCCGCACATCGGCTACGACAACGCCGCGCGGATTGCGAAGAACGCGCACAAGAAAGGCACGTCTTTGCGCGAGTCGGCGATTGAGTTGGGCATACTGACGGGCGAGCAATTCGATGAGTACGTCAAACCGGAAGAGATGACGCATCCATAGTTGATTTGGAGAACGTAACAGGGCGCACAGAACATGCTTAAACAAGTGCTTCCTGATGATTTCGCTGCCGAAGAAAAATGGGACGATGTGTTTGCGAAGTCGCAGGACAAGCTTGCGCTGCTTGCCGATGAAGCATGAGCCGAGCATCAAAGCGGGAAAACGAAAGCACTTGAAGAAATCTTGGACGAACCTTCCTCCGGCGTTTAACGAACGCATCTTGCAGATAATCTCTCGCATCTAAATTATTGCTTCGCGCATCTGCGAGAAGCTGAAAGTGTCGCCGGTGTTTGACGGCTTGCGCTTCGTTTCGCGGAGCGGGTATATTGCCGGGTTTGGCATGAGCACTCGCGCCGCGCAGGTTGCGGCCTGTGCGTGTAAGGAAGCGCTGGAGGAGAAAAGATGACGACTGCCACTTTGATGAATGTTCCTGTGCTGGAAGATTACTTTTGGGTGTCGGATGCGGAGTTGCACCAGCGTATCGAGGCGGCGCGTGCGGAACTCGGCAAGCGCGTGGTTATCTTGGGTCATCATTACCAGCGGGATGACGTGATTTGCCATGCTGATTTGACGGGCGATTCGTTTAAGTTGTCGAAGATGGCCGCCGAAAGGCCGGAAGCGGAGTTCATCGTTTTCTGCGGCGTGCATTTTATGGCGGAGTCTGCGGACGTTCTTTCTGCGCCGAATCAGAGAGTGATTTTGCCGGACTTGGGCGCGGGCTGTTCGATGGCGGACATGGCTTCGGCGGAGCAGGTGGAAGACGCTTGGGAGCAGTTGGAAGCAATCGGCGTCATCGGTGATTACCGCGTGAAGCCGATCACGTATATGAATTCGACGGCGGCGATCAAGGCGTTTTGCGGCAAGCACGACGGGATTGTTTGCACATCATCGAATGCCGTGCCGCTCTTTGATAAATGTTTGAAGGAAGCGGACAAGTTGTTTTTCTTTCCAGATCAACATCTTGGGCGCAATACGGGCGTGAAGTTCGGCATCGCTTTAGATGAAATGGTGGTGTGGGACCCGTTCAAAGAACTTGGCGGGAACACGGAAGAAGAGTTGAGAAAAGCGCGCCTGATTTTATGGAAGGGGCATTGCTCCGTGCATGGGCGTTTCAAGGCGTGGCATGTCGAGCAGATGCGCAGGGAAGTTCCGGGCATTCAAGTGCTGGTACATCCTGAATGCGTTTACGAGGTTGTGCAGACGAGCGATTTTGCAGGTTCGACGGAGTTTATTATCAAGACGATAGAGGCTGCGCCGTCCGGCTCGAAGTGGGCGATAGGCACGGAAGTAAATCTCGTTCATCGCTTAAAGGAACAATTTCCAGACAAGCATATTCAATTGCTCGCTCCCGATCTGTGTATGTGCGCGACGATGTATCGCATTGCGCCGCAGAATCTCGCGTGGACATTGGAATCGCTGCTGGCGGGCGAAGTGGTCAATCAAATCACAGTGCCGGAAGAAACCGCTCGCTTGGCGCGCGTGGCGCTCGACCGGATGCTGGCGGTTACATAATTGGTTTTGAGGAGGAAGTCAGACGGTGGCTGATGCGACGGAAAAGGTGGGCGAGAACGCGCCCGGCACGTATTACGTTGACGAGCAGTGCATTGATTGCGATGTTTGCCGCGACACTGCGCCGGATAATTTTACGCGCTCGGACGATAACGGTTACTCGTTTGTTTACAAGCAGCCGGGAACCGATGATGAGCGCGAACTGTGCGAGGAAGCGCTCACGTCATGCCCTGTCGAAGCCATCGGCAACGACGGTTGAACGGGCGCGCATTCCGGCAGTTTATAAAAAGCAAGGCCGCACGCGAATCCTCTTTTAGGAAATGCGTGTGGCCTGAATCTTTTGGCGTTGGTTTGCGTGCGCGTGTTGTTCGGCGCAGTGCGGAGGCAGTCTTAAACGATGATTTTGATTTCGCCGTCTTCGATTACGACATCGTATGTTTCAATCGCCGCGTTGTTTGTCAGGCACTGGCCTGTGCGAACATCGAAGCGCCAGTTGTGCCAGTGGCATTCGATGATGTGATCGCATAGATGACCGTCGGCGAGCGGCGTGCCTTTGTGCGGGCAAAAATTTTCGGTGGCGTAGAATTGTCCTTCGACGTTGTATAAGGCCAACTCTTTGCCGCCCGGCAAATCAATTGTCGCGCAGAAGCCTTGCGGCACATCCTCTGCGCGCCCGACTGTGACGCGTGAGTTTTCGCGCACGGGCTTTTTGAGATTGGCATTGTGCGATTCGGTGGATGGCATAACAATCCGAATCGTAACAAGAAATCCGTTCGTAGAACAAAGGCCGCGCAAGATGAAGCGCCCGCACGCGTTCTATTTATCGAAGGCGGCGCGCGTGAAAGCGGCTCGCGCTTCCTTGAAACATAAACGGAAATGGAGAGAAGAAAAATGAAAAATAATTCTTTGAAGCTGTCCGGCGCGTTGGCTGCTGTTGCCATTGTGCTCGTGATGCTTTTTTCGACGGCGCAACTTCATGCCGCCGGACTTGCGAATGACGCGCAGGGAACAGACGCGAATCAAACGCAGAATGATGCGGCGCGCACAAGCAACAGCAAGCGTCCGATGCGTGTCATGGTGACGGGCGATGCGAGCGTGCAGGCGCAGCCGGACACGGCGATTCTCTCCATCTCCGTCGTCACGCAAAACCGCCGCGCGCTTGATGCTCAAATTGACAATGCCAACAAAAGCGACGCCGTGATTCGCGCACTGAAAGCGGCAGCGGGCGCGGGCGCGGAAATCAAAACGGGCGGCTACAATTTACAGCCGCAGCGTGTTTACAAAGAGAATCAGCCGCCGACGATTACAGGCTACGAAGCGCGCAACACTGTGACTGTGACGCTCGCGGATTTAACGAAGGTCGGCGCGGTCATCGACGCCGCATCACAGGCGGGCGCAAACAACGTGGACGGCATCGCGTTCACACTGCGCAAAGACCGAGTGGCGCGTATGCAGGCGCTTACAGAAGCGACGCGTGAAGCGTTGGCTAAAGCACAGGCCATCGCGCTGGCGCTCGGCGCGCGTGTCGTGCGAGTAGTGGAAGTGCAGGAAGGCGGCGCAAATGTGCGTCCTCTTAATCAACTTGCCGAAGTGAGTGATGGAATCATGGCGCGAGCGCGTGTTAGCGCGCCGACGCCCGTTGAAGTCGGAACTTTGGACATCAGATCACAGGTACAGTTAATCGCGGAGATTGAAACCGCGCAGTAAGCACGCCGCCTTGACGATAAGCCTTGCGCCGCCTGCGTGCATTAGCTCGCGCGGCGCATTCGCTTTGTCTCCCGTGTCTTTCAGGTAAAAGGGCGTGCTGGCAATCTCGCGCAAAGCGAGTATAATTTGCGTTAGATAATCACTGAAGCACAACAGACTGCGCAAAGGATTAGCCGCCCGTTAAAGCTCGCGCCGGACGATGGCGGCGGCTTTGTTTACCGGTATCACAAAAAAGATTTATGTTCATAGACAGCGACAGCCATGAAGAAGATGCCAACACCGCTTCGCTTGATGAAGGCGGTTCGCGTCCACAGGGGCAACGCGTGCGAGACGCAAAACGCGGAGCCTCTCGTTCGCATGTGCGCTGCCGCGATATTATGACGCGCGATGTGACGGTGGCGACGCGCGAGGCCACTTTGCAGCAAGTCGCGTCCATGATGCGCGACGAAGACACGGGCGTTATTCCCGTTGTCGAAGCGGCAGACGCGGCAGCGACGACGAATCAAAGCACGGATCAAGCAGGGCGCGGCGGCCATCGTTCGATCAATAACGGCAAGCTCGTCGGATTGATTACAGACCGTGATATTGTCTTGCGCGCGGTAGCCTTAAGCCTCGATGCAAGCACCGTGCGCGCCGAAGAAATTATGACGACGGATGTTCACACCGCGCGCCCGAATGATCGCGTCATAGACGCTATACGCCAGATGGGTGACAAGCAAGTGCGGCGCATTCCCGTTGTCGATGAAGCGGGAGATTTGCGCGGCATTATTTCAATGGCAGACGTCGCGCTCGAAACGGAAGAAGATCGTGAACTCGCCGACGCGCTCGAAGAAATCTCCAGCGGCGCGTCGTTCTGGAACAAAATGGTTGGATAATTAGGACAGCAATAAGTGGACGGTGGTCAGTGGTCAGCAATCGGCTTTTAACTGTTCACTGACCACCGTCCACTATATTTTATGGCTGAATCGGTTAATCGTTATTTTCGTTTAATGCATGTCGCGCGCAGGCAACAGCTTTCGCCGCGCATGTGGTGTCCGGCGGCAGACGTTTACCGCACATCCGACGGTTGGCTCGTCAAACTCGATCTGGCGGGCGTCGGCTCCGACGATATTGAAATCACGATTGAGGAACAGACCTTGCGCGTCGCAGGCATTCGCCGCGACTCCGTTTACGAAGAAGGCCTCACCTATCATCAACTCGAAATCACTTACAGCCGCTTTGAAAAAACCTTGCGTTTCCCGTGCTCTATTAAAGGCGCAACTTTAGCGCAGGACTACCGCGACGGATTGCTCATCATTCGCTTGCGTAGCAAAGAGAATTGCGGAGAAGGAACGGATAAAAACCAAAAGTCAGGAGTCGGAAGTCACGAGTCAAAATAAAAGTAGGAATGCAAGCAAGATCAACGTAAATGCAACGTTCATCGGTTCATCATTCTGAATACTGTTTCCTGACGCCTGTTTTATTTACACTTATGCCTGAAACTACAGAAAACACCGGAACAGAAAATGCTGCGGAGCAAAGAACTCTCGCGGAACAAAGCACCGCCGTGCCGTTTGAAATCAGCGTGCTGCCTTTAATCAACACGACGCTGTTTCCCGAAACAGTCGTGCCGCTCGCGGTGGGTCGTCCGCGCTCAATAGCGGCGGTTGAAGCGGCGCTCGGCACAGAGGAAAAACTGCTCGCCTGCATCAGCGCCCGCACGGAAAACGTGACCGGCACGGATGCTGCTCCGACTGATCTTTACGAAGTCGGCACGCTCGTTATGATTAAACGCATGATGCGATCCGAAGCTGGAGATGCGATGCACTTGATCGTGCAAGGCACGGAGCGCGTTCGGGTTTTGGAGTGGAAACAGGAACAGCCGTTTCTTCGCGCGCGCGTCGAAATTTTGCCGCATCTAGAAGTGCAGGACGCGTCGGAAGTCGAAGCGACGAAGCGCAATGTGCAGGCGCTCATTCAACAGGCGCTGGCGATTATGCCGCAGGTTCCGGCAGAAGTTCGCGGCGCAATTCTCGGCGCGGACGATCCCGTTCAACTTGCTTACTTTCTCGGCTCTGTGCTCAATCTTGGCGTCGAGCGCGAACAGAAAATGCTCGAAGCCGCTACGGTTGACGAACTCTTGCGGCTCGCTCATTCATATCTCGCGCGTGAAGTCGAGATTATGCAGCTACGCTCGAAGATTGCGACAGACGCGCAGAGCGAGATGGATAAATCACAGCGCGATTATATTTTGCGGCAGCAGTTGAAGGCGATTCAAAAAGAGCTTGGCGACGACGACGGCGGCGAACGCGCCGAAGCCGAAATGATGCGCGAAAGATTGGACGCGGCAGATTTGCCCGAAGACGTGCGCAAAGAATCGGAACGCGAACTCAAGCGCATGGAAAAGCTGCCCAACTCCGCGCCGGATTTCCATGTCATACGCACATATCTGGACTACGTGCTCGAACTGCCTTGGAAGAAAGCGAGTGAAGACAAACTCGATTTGAAGGAAGCGCGCCGCATCCTAGACGAAGACCACTACGGCCTCGAAGACATCAAGGAACGCATACTCGAATTTCTCGCCGTCATTAAACTTCGTCCCGAAGCCAAGAGTCCGATCCTTTGTTTCGTCGGCCCGCCGGGTGTCGGCAAAACTTCTCTGGGACGCTCGATTGCGCGCGCTTTGGGACGCGAATTTGAACGTCTCTCATTGGGCGGCGTGCGCGATGAATCGGAATTGCGCGGGCATCGCAGAACTTATATCGGCGCGATGCCGGGACGCATCATTCAATCAATACGGCGCGCGGGCGTTAATAATCCGGTGATGATGCTCGATGAAATAGACAAGATGGGCGCGGATTATCGCGGCGACCCGGCGTCGGCGATGCTGGAGGTTTTAGACCCGCAGCAGAACAATTCGTTCCGCGACCATTATCTCGATCTGCCGTTCGATCTCTCGAATGTCTTTTTCATCGCCACCGCAAATAGTCTCGCGCCGATTCCTGCGCCCCTGCGTGACCGCATGGAGATTATTCAACTCTCCGGCTACAGCGATCAGGAAAAGCTGCACATCGCGCGGCAGTATTTAGTTCCGCGTCAAATCAAAGAAAACGGCCTCGACGAAAACCATTTCGACTTGACGGATGCCGCGATAACTTTAATCGCCGCGCGCTACACACGCGAAGCCGGTGTCAGACAAATGGAACGCACCGTCGGCAGCATCGCGCGCAAGGTCGCTTTGAAAATCGCGCAGAAGGAAGCGGAGCATGTGACTGTGGACGCGCCGGACATTAAAGAGTATTTGGGCGCGCCGCGTTTTTACCCGGAGGAAGCGCGCAAGGAATTGCCTGCGGGCGTTGCGACGGGCATGGCTTGGACGGAGATGGGCGGCGAAGTTTTGTTTATCGAAGCGACGCTGTTGCCGGGCGGTTCTGGCCTGACGATGACAGGGCAACTCGGCGACGTAATGCAGGAATCGGCGCGCGCCGCGCGTTCATATCTCTGGGCGCACGCGGGCGAATTCGGCATTGCGCCGGAGATGTTCAAAAGCTACGGCGTGCATGTACATGTTCCCGCCGGAGCGATTCCGAAGGACGGGCCGTCAGCCGGTGTTACGATGGCTTCTGCGCTCGCCTCTGTTTACACCGGGCGGCGCGTGCGTTCCGATACTTCCATGACCGGCGAGATTACTCTTTCGGGTTTAGTGTTTCCCGTCGGCGGCGTTAAAGAGAAAGTGCTGGCGGCGCACCGCGCAGGCATTCGCCGCATCGTGTTGCCGACGCGCAACGAAGCGGACACGGAAGAGATTCCCGAAGACGTGCGCAAGGAATTGGAGATCGTGCCTGTCGCGCGCATCAGTGATGCTTTGGAAGCGACGCTGGAGAAGGTCGTCAGCACGCCGCCGCCTTTATCACCCGCGCATCTTTCGACGCCGCTAGACGCGACGGCGCGCGAGACTCTGCCCGGACAGCACTCCGAGCCGGAATCGATGCGCGTCCGCGAAGCTTAAAAGAGCCTGTTTCAAAACCAAAGAGTTAGCCCACAAATACAGAAGCACGACAAATTTCAGAGGCGCAGAGAAATTTGCACAGATGAACGGGCGAGGAGCGGAAACTTTCGTGGGCTGTTCTTTTAGCTCCGCTGTGTGCCTTAGCCGCCGTTGCAAAAGTCGTATGAATTTATGCCCCGCCGCAAGACGCGCGTGGTTTGGCGCTGCCGTTATCACCGTCTCATTGTGCGCGACGCAAACGAGTCGGGCGGCGAGCATCGTTGAAAACAAAGGCGCGGTTTCGGGGGTTTGAGGCCGCCGCGCGCGGGCTTGATCCGCTGGTGCTCTTGAGCGTGGCGCTGATTCTCGTCGTTGCGAAAGTCGGCGGCGAAATCTTCGAGCGATTGCATCAGCCAGCGGTCTTGGGCGAGTTGATCGGCGGCATCGTCGTCGGCAATCTCACGCTCGTCACGCCGTTCGCGCTCGAATGGTCTTTCAAACGACGCGGCGGAACAGAAACTTTCGAGCAGTAAATTGACGGAGGATAATCAATATGAATGACGAGTACGATCAGCACAAAGTGGGTATGCCTGTGAAGCGGCGCGGACAGCAAACAGGCTTCGCGGGCAACCCGGATCAAAACCGCGTGGAGAAAGCAGAGACGCCCGAACTGAGCGGACGCCGCGAAGATGAAAACGAAATGTTTGCGGATGCTTCACAACAACAGACGGGCAGCGACAGCGTCACGCCAAATTCCGCCTCGCCATCCGTTGCGGCGTTTAGCGGCGGCGGTCATGTCGGAGAAAGCGGCGACGAAATCGCGTTCAAGCAACAGCAAAAGAAATGACGCACGGCACAACGAGCGCGGGAAGTTGTCAGGCAGTAAAGAGCACTATCAGGAACGACGTGCTGACGCTGTTCGAGATAATTGTGAAATGAAAGCAGGCAAGCAGCCGCGCGTTCGAGCTTTTAATTTAATTGCCGTAAGTGAAAGCGCCCATCGCGCTTAATTCTTTTTCGTAGGGCGAGATTTGCGCGAGTCTGTTGATAATCGGCGGCAGTGCTTCGATTGTTTCCTTGGTGTCACCTTCGGTTGTGTAGCGTCCGAGCGAAAAGCGAATCGAGCCTTGCGCCAGCGTGTACGGCACGTTCATCGCGCGCAGCACGCCGGATGCTTCGTGCGTATCGGCGTTGCAGGCCGAGCCGGTTGAGACGCAAATTTCTTTTGCATCGAGACGGGCGAGAATGCTTTCGCCATCGATGTAAGCGAAGGAAATGTTCGATGTGTTGGGCAATCGCCGCGTGCGATCACTTGTTCCGTTAAGGCGCGCGTTCGGAATGCAGCGTAAAATTTCATCTTCCAATTCATCGCGCAAGCGGCGTATGCGCGCGTGCGTCTTCGCGTCTGTGTGCTCTGCGATTTCGGATGCGGCTCCGAGCGCGACGATGTACGGGACGGCTTCGGTTCCGGCGCGACGCCCGCGCTCCTGCCCGCCGCCGATGATAAGCGAGGGAAGCCGCAATTCGTCGCGCATGTAAAGCGCGCCGATGCCTTTGGGCGCGTGAAGTTTGTGGCCTGTGACGGAGAAAAGATCGACGTTCCACTCGCGCAAGTTAATCGGAATTTTGCCGACAGCCTGCACGCCGTCAACATGAAACAGTGCGTTGGAATGAGCGCGCACGATTCGTCCGATTTCTTCGACGGGAAAAAGCACGCCCGTTTCGTTGTTGGCAAGCATCACGGACACGAGCGCCGTATCTGCGCGAAGTGCCGCACGCAAGCTTTCCGTGTCGAGCAAGCCTTCCTCATCAACATCGAGCCACGTTACTTCGTAATTTTCTTCCTGCTCTAACTGCGCGCATAAATTTTTGACGGCTTCGTGTTCGACTCTCGTCGTGATGATGTGCCGCTTTGTTTGTTGCACTGAAAGCGCGCCGCGAATCGCCCAGTTATCCGATTCGGAGCCGCCGGACGTGAAAACGATTTCACTCGCTTCATTCGCGCAGAGAAGCGACGCGATTTGCTCGCGCGCTCGCTCGACGGCCTTGCGCGTCTCGCGTCCGAACGTGTGCGCCGAAGACGGATTGCCGTAAAGCTCCGTCAAATACGGCAGCATCGCCGCGCGCACTTCCGGCGCGACTTGCGTCGTCGCATTGTTGTCTAAATAAATCATCGAAAATTCCGCTTCGTTGTTGAAAATGTTAGCTGCCGCTTGTTGGTGTTAGCTGTCGCTTGTCGCCGCGTGGTCAATTGTTTCCGCTGCGAAAAATTGTTCCTGCGCGTTTCGGGTGCGCCAGTAATCTTCGAGTATATCTTCGATTAACGGATGGCACGAGCGGCAGCCTGCGCCAGCGTTGCAGGCATTCGTTATTGCTTCGATGGTGCGCAATTCTTGCGCGCGTATAACGGCTTCGATTCTTTTTTCAGCGACGCCGAAGCAAACGCAAATGATTGCTTCCTCGCCGCTCCATTCCTCGCGCGCCGCATGGTAATACTCCGCGAGACTCGTTGCGAGAGCTTCACAACAAAGCGCGGCGCAACGCATTTTCTCATTTGGCAAGCCTGCGAAATAAGTATGAATGGCTTGCGTGGAAAAGGACGTCGCCTCGTTCAAAGGCATGTCGGTGATGAGTTCCGTGGTGGCGGAAGCGGCGGCGATCAGGTAACGGCATCCGGCGGCCTTGAAGTTCGCGCGCGTGATTTTCTGCGACGCCGCATCAATCTGCAAAGACAGACGCACGACAGCGCCGCAATCAATCGAACACGCTTCGCCGGAAGCGTCCGCCGCGTCATTCAAGTCGCCGACGTTTCGGGGATGCAAAAAATGATCTGTGATAAGGTTCGGAATATTAGTCACTAAAGTTGACGAAAACAGAACGGCGCGCATCTAAAAACGTAACGAAGAGCACTTAAGAGCGTAACGAAGAGCGATGAATTTTGTCAAAATTAATAGGAAAGCCGTTTTCGATAAGCTTGACCGTTAAAACTTTTGCGCATGATTTGCGGGCGTGACCGTATGATTGACGCGCGCGAAGAGTTAAGCGTACCATTGCTTCTTTGTTTAAGGTACTTACTTCTATGAACCAAATTTCCGAACAAGATGTGCTGAATGCCTTGCGCAAAATCGAAGACCCCGATTTGCACAAGGATATTGTAAGCTTGGGCTTCATCAAGGATTTGAAAATCGAGGGCGGCAGCGTTTCGTTTCGTATCGTGCTGACGACGCCCGCTTGCCCCGTCAAAGAGCAGATGGAAGAATCCGCGCGCGAGTTGGTTTCGGCGTTGCCGAATGTGAGCGCGGTTCATATCACGATGGACTCGGAAGTGCCGAAGGGCAGAGGCTTCGGCGAAAAATTGACGGTCGAGGGCGTGCGTAATATCGTCGCTGTTTCATCCGGCAAGGGCGGGGTCGGCAAGTCAACGGTGGCGGTTAATATCGCCGTGTCGCTGGCGATGAACGGCGCGCGCGTCGGATTGATGGACGCGGATGTGTACGGGCCGAACGTGCCTTTGATGCTCGGCATGGCAGACGCGAGGCCGGATGTCGATAATAATAAACTGTTGCCGCTCGAAGCCTTCGGCGTGAAACTGATGTCGATGGCAGTCTTGAAGCCGGGCGACGAGCCGATGATTGTGCGCGGGCCTATTTTGCACGGCCTTGTGCGACAGTTTTTGCAGGATGTGCGGTGGGGCGAACTCGATTATTTGATTGTCGATATGCCGCCGGGAACGGGCGATGTGCAATTGAGTCTGGCGCAACTCGTTCCCGTGCAGGGCGCTGTGCTCGTGACGACGCCGCAGGAAGTGGCGCTCGCGGATGTGCGGCGCGCGCTCAGAATGTTCGAGACGGTGTCTGTTCCGGTGCTCGGCGTCGTGGAGAATATGAGTTATTTCATCGCGCCGGACACGGGCGTGCGGTATAATATCTTCGGCGAGGGCGGCGGGCAAAGGCTTGCAGATAAATACGAAGTGCCTTTCCTCGGCTCCGTGCCGCTCGGAATCGAAGTGCGCGAGGGCGGCGATAAAGGCGTGCCGATTGTCGTCAGCCACCCGGATTCAGTTCAGGCGCGCGCCTTTCGCAGCGTCGCGGAAGAAGTGGCAAGACGTGTTTCGATTGAAGCTCTCAAGCCGGAACTCGTCGTTTTGAAAAAAGCCCAATAGCAGGGCAGCGGAATAATTTGCGATTTGCGATTGAAAATAATGGCGGATGATGATTGCATCTCTGTTCTTACGAATCGCAAATCTAAAATTTGAATTAATCTATAATCATTAGGAGAGAACAAAAATGTCTACAGCAACAATGGCTCCTCCGTTTACGCTCAATGTGACGGAAGCGGCGGCGACGGAAATCAAGAAATTCATGTCGAGCGAAGAAGGCTTGCCGGAAAGCGCAGGGCTTCGCGTCCGCGTCGTGCCGGGCGGATGTTCCGGCTTTCAATACAGCTTGAACATCGAAGAAGAATCGCGCGACGGCGATCAAATCACCGAAGCGCACGGCGTGCGTCTGTTCGTCGATATGTTTAGCGCGCAGTATTTGAGCGACGTGGAAATCAACTATGTCAGCGGCGTGATGGGTTCGGGCTTTACCTTCAACAATCCGAACGCGACGGGCGGCTGCGGCTGCGGCTCATCCTTCACGGCGTAAGTAACTGCGCTTAAGTAAAAACAGAGTAAGGCAGCGGCGCGAGAGTGCGTGGCGCAATCGTTTTGACTTTACCGAACGGTAATCAAAACAGCGCCTTCCACTCGCGCGCCGCTTCTTTTTGTTGTAATATCCGCGCACGCTTTTACATCGAAAAATATTTCTTGGAGCAATGATTAGTTTATGCCGAAAATCGAAGCAGAGACGGCGACGGGCGTGCAGGTGTTCGAGGGCGAAAGCGGACGCAAGCTCGTGCTGGCAATCGAAGACGCGGGCATCGATATTCTGCACCGCTGCGGCGGCAACGCCAAATGCACGACGTGCCGCGTCGAAATCCTCGCGGGCGATCCCGGAGAAATCAGTGACGGCGAACGTGACCGTCTCGCGCTCGAAGCCGGGCTTGCGGAAAACGTGCGGCTCGCGTGTCAGGTGCGCATCATAGACGATCTGAAAATCAAAGTAATACGACAGGCGAGCGTCAGCGGCATGGACGCCGGGCCGCGACCGACAGAATAAAAAGGAGAGATGTTGGATACCAGATGCCAGATGCAGTTTGTGACAACTTGCTTCCGGCTAACATCTAATATCCAACATCTGACATCTGCTTTATGACAGCTTGGATTATTTTGCTTTACGGCGTGCTCGTTGCGGCGGGTGGCGTGATGGGTTATGTGAAGGCCAATAGCCGCGCGTCGCTCATCGCGGGCGGCGTCTCCGGCGTGCTGCTGATCGTTTCATCCGTCGCCATGATGCGCGGAGCTTACTCGCTCGGTTGGTGGCTCGCGCTCATCGTCGCCATTTTACTTTTAGCGCGTTTCGCAATGGCGTCGCTCAACGGTTTCAAGATGATGCCCGGCGGATTGATGATCGTCCTGAGCGTGATCGCCATTCTTGTTCTGCTCACGAATCGCACACAGCCGATTCTTTAACCCGAAATTTTCGTTCGACAATTTTATTGAAAGAGGAATCAAGACTCATGGCACATGAACTACCGCCTTTGCCGTATGACTATGCGGCGCTCGAACCGCACATTGACGCCGCGACGATGCAACTGCATCACGACAAACACCACGCGGCCTACGTTAAGAACTTAAACGTCGCGCTTGAAAAAGCGCCGCAACTGCAAGGCAAAAGCGCCGAAGATTTAATACGTGATTTGAACAGCGTGCCGGAAGAAATTCGCGCGGCGGTGCGCAACAACGGCGGCGGCCACGTCAATCACACGATGTTCTGGCAGATTATGGCTCCGAAAGCTGGCGGCGAACCGCAGGGCGCAATCAATGATGCGATCAAAGACACCTTCGGCGGCTTCGATAAATTCAAAGAGCAATTCAATGACGCAGGGACAAAGCGTTTCGGCTCCGGTTGGGTCTGGCTCGTCGGATCGAGCGAGAGCGGCAAACTGCAAATCACCTCGACTGCCAACCAAGATAATCCGATTATGGAAGGCCAGCCGCAGCCTATCTTGGGCAACGATGTTTGGGAACATGCTTATTATCTGAAGTATCAAAACCGCCGCCCGGAATATCTCGCCGCGTGGTGGAACACAATCAATTGGGAAGAAGTAAACAAACGCTTTCAAGGATCAAGCCGCTAAAGCGTAAAGCAATGGATGCACATGATGAATTGCTAACGATGAGCGATAAATAACGGCGACGCGTCTTGCCTTTATCGTTCATCGTTTGGCAATCAACATCGCCCCTCAAACTTTATTTTATCCTTGTAAACTTCTAATTGCCGGAGAAGCCACAATGTCCCGAATCTTAAAACCTTACTGCGCCGCCCTCGCTTTCTTAACCGTCACACTGTTTGCCGGTTGCGTGCAGCAGACTGCCGACAACGCCAACACGACGGCAACAACGAACATGACGCCGCCATCTGCCAATGCAAACGCATCGCCCGCGACGCAGAATTTGAGCGTCACCGAGCGCCCGCAGAAAATCAAAGACCTGACAGCGCAACGCGGCCAGCAGGACGAAGCCAAGCCCGTTTTGCGCATCGCAAGCCCGCGCGAGAATTCGACGATCAACGGCTCGACGGTTCCCGTGCTGCTTAATTTGAGCGGCGACCTGAAAGGTTATAAGCCTATGAAAGACCCTGCGACGGGCATGGGCAATCACATACATGTCATCCTAGACAATCAGCCCTACGAAGCCTATTACAAGTTGGACGAGCCGTTTGAACTGCGCAACGTCGCCGAAGGCAAACACACCTTGCGCGTCTTCGCTTCGCGCCCTTGGCATGAAAGCTACAAGAACGAAGGCAACTTTCAGATAATCACATTCAACGTCAAAGGCGGCGGCGATTCATCGAAGCCGACCACGACGAACAGCGGGCAGACGATGGCCGACAACAAAAACATGAACGCCAGCAGCCCCTCACCTTCGTCGTCAACACGCGAAGGCAAAGACATGGCATCGAGCACCGCGAGCGACATCGATCCGAAGAAACCGCTCTTGACATACAGTCGTCCGAAAGGCGAATACAAAAACACAGACGCCGACTCGATTATGGTTGATTTCTGGCTCTCAAACGCCAAACTGCAATCGGACGGCGGCGACTACCGCGTGCGTTATTCAATTGATAACGGCGATGCGAAATTCATCGACAAGTGGGAGCCGATCTGGTTGACGGGCTGGACGAGCGGCAAGCACACGATCAAGCTCGAACTCGTGGACAAAGACGGCAATGTTGTGACAAACGGCGACTACAATTCGACGACGCGCGAAATCACTGTTACTCCATAAATTCAATTGCGCACACCGCAGCGAAACATCTCCTTTAGTAATCGCTACGGCGGGCATAAGTGTAAGGCAAACGGAAATATAGGAAGGCTACGAGAATGAAACACCAATTCAATCGCACGTTCATCGCCGCGCTCTCGCTCATCGCAGCGATAACAGTCGCCGCCGCATTCTCCGTGCGTTCAACTATTGTTGCGCGCGCCGACGCTCATCCCGCGCTTGTTGCCGCCAACGCTGCTGCTGCTGCTGCTGCTCCGGAAGTCGGAGCGACTGCGCCGGATTTTCGTTTGCCCTATGCGACGCAGGAAAAGATTTTCTTGAGTCCCGCAGATCAACTAGCGCTTTCAGGACAACGCGGCAAAGCCGTCATTCTCGCGTTTTATCCGGCTGATTGGTCTGGCGGCTGCACAAAGGAAGTCTGCACCCTGCGCGATACGTTCGCGGAACTCGCCAAACTCAACGCCGTCGTCTTAGGCATCAGCGGCGACTACGTTTTCTCGCATCAGGAATGGGCGAAGTTCCATAAACTGCAATTCCCGCTGCTCTCCGACCACGACCATAAAATCGCGCGCATGTACGGCGTCTATGACGAACCGAGCGGCTTCAACAAACGCTCCGTTTTCCTGATCGACAAGGCAGGCGTCATACGCTACACCAACCTCGCGTTCAAAGCGGGCGACAAAGCCGATTACAACAGCCTGCGCACAGAACTCGAAAAGCTGAAATAGCTTCAAACAAAAAGATGCCGGATGTTGGATACTAGATGTTAGTGCTTTAACATCGTTCCTAACATCCGGCATCTAATGTTCGACACCTGTTTGAAATGAGTGAAGTGGTTCAACAAGTTATTTCCCAACACTTGCCGTTACATGAAGCGCACGAGCAGGCGGGCGCAAGTTTCGTCGAGCGCGAAGGCTGGCTGCTGCCCGCTTCTTATGCTGACCTTCTGGTTGAATACAACGCCGTGCGTGAAGGCCACGGCGCGGGCATCATTGATCTTTCGTCACGCGGGCGCGTGCGTGTGAGCGGCACGGAAGCCGTGCAATTCTTAAACGGCCTCGTTACGAACGACGTTAAGACTCTTCAGCCAAACACATGGATGACCGCCGCCTTCCCGAACGCGCAAGGCCGCCTCGTCGCGCCCGCGCGCATCCTGCGCATCGAAGATTCATTTCTCATCGACACAGACGCGGCGACAAGCGAACGCGTGCGCAAAACACTCGAACGCTTCACGCTCGCAGGGGATTTTCGCGTCGCGGACATCGCAAAGGAAACCGTGCTTCTCTCACTACAGGGCGAACGCGCTGCGGAAATAATCGCAAATCTTTTCGATCAATCTACATCTCACATCGCGCCTTGGCACGCTTTGCAAACAAGCTGGCGCGAACATCAAATCATCATCATGCGCGCCACGCACACAAACGAAAACGGCTTTGATTTGTTTGTTCCAACCGAAGCTGCGCAAGCCCTGTGGACTGCTTTTCAAGGTGCGGCGGGCGCGCGTCCAATTGGTTACGATGTTTACGAGACGCTACGGATTGAAGCAGGCATCCCGCGCTACGGCGTCGATATGGACGAAACGAACGTCGTTACCGAATCGCTTGCGGAAGACGAAGCCGTGAGTTATCAAAAGGGTTGTTACATCGGGCAGGAAATCATCGCGCGCATACATTGGCGCGGCCACGTCGCAAAAAAATTAACCGGACTCGTTTTCGACGAAGGCGCGCAAAATTTATCTCCAATGATCGGCGCGAAACTTAAATCTGCGGATGGGAAGGAAATCGGGCGCGTCACGTCGCAAACATTTTCGCCGCGCCTCGACAAAGCAATCGCGCTCGCCTACGTCAAATACGATTACCTTGCGCCGGACACGCGCGCGCATGTCATCACAGGCGATACGGAATATGCTGCGCGCGTCGCCGCGCTTCCGCTTGTGTGCGGCAGTTGGTACGAACAAATTGACACTCACGAAGTTGAAAACGCATGAGCGAGCAGCAGCCAACCAGCCCACCGCAACCACCATCTTCCGCAACTGAAAATGCGCCGCGCGATCTCGATTTCGCGGGCGCGCGACTCGCCTACTCGATTATCGAAGCGTTGCTTGAGCACACGAGCGTCACGGGCGATCTCGTCGCTCTGATGGCGCAAGTGCTCGATCAAGACACCACGAAAGCCTTGACCAACACGCCGACATGGGCTGCTTACCTAGACAGCCGCCGCCGCATGGAACGCACGCGCGCAGACATCGAACGCTTCACGGAAATAATGACCGAACTCGCTGAAGAGAAGTGAAAAAGCAGATGCCGGATGTCCGATATTAGATGTCGGTGCTTTGACCTTTCACTAATATCCAGCAGCTAGTATCTAATACCGAAACCATGTAGGTAGGTATGTTAAAATGCAAAGATGAAAAGAATAGATTATCCCAACTTGATAAAAGAGAGTGTTAGTGAGTTAAAAAGGTTGGAGAAAAAAGAGAATAACGCTCGCTTGC
>JBPCOJ010000096.1:0-9185 GCA_051000345.1 Pyrinomonadaceae bacterium
GATTCACAGAGCCGTGCGGGTACGAAACATTTGTCACAGCGCGTCCGGTGAAGTCTTCGAGTCGTCGGCGGCTCTCGCTTAATTCCTTTTGCAGCGTTGCATCGTCACATTCAGCGAGCCGTATATGAGTCGCGCCGTGTGCGCCGATGGTGACGTTCGACAGGGCGCTCAATTCCTTCAATTCGGCAACGCTCAAATAATTGTCCGAAGTTTTGCCGATGAACGAGGAAGTAACAAAGACCGTGAAAGGGATGTTACGCCTGAGAAGAATCGGCGCGGCGACGTGCAGATTATCCCTATACCCGTCATCGAAGGTCACTGTCACGCGTCGAAGCGCTGTGGCGGAGTTTTGCGTATCGTCGAAAGCCGCGAGATGAAAGTTCTGCGCCTCGCTCGATAAAATGTCCATGTGGCTCTCAAACAATCGCGGATTGATGCTGATGCCGTAGCGATCATGCGCGAGGCGTGTGCCGACGGCGTGATAAAGCAGTATGCGAGAGCCAGCGCGCGGCGCATTCCGTTTTCGCGCTAGCGAGCAAGCTTCGGAGACGAGGCGCGTTGTCGCTCTTTTCCAATTCATAGCCAATCAATTTATACGCGTGACAGTGAGACACAAACGAACGCGTTTGCGTTGGGGGCAAATCTTGAATGACAATAGCAACACGAACTTCAAATTTCAGACGACAGAGCTTATTCATTGACGCATAAAAAATCTGCTTTACCGGATTGGCGGGAGGTCGCTAAAAAATTCATTCCGCCGGAAATCTATCGCCCGCTGCGCATCTGGTGGAATCGACGCCGTCCCATCGAGTGGGAAAATTTGCGGCGCTTGACGCCCGTCAGCCGCGTCTTCGGCTTTGATCGCGGCGTAAGTATTGACCGCCGCTACATCGAAGCTTTTATGCACAAGCACGAGGCGGATATTCGCGGGCGCGTGCTGGAAATTCGTGACCCGCTTTACACACAAAAGTTCGGCGCGAATCGAGTAACGCATTCCGATGTGCTGCATGTGGCGGCGGGCAATCCGGCGGCAACCATCATCGGCGACCTCGCAACCGGCGAAGGCATACCTATAAACACCTTCGACTGCATGATCGTGACGCAGACTTTTCAATTGATCTACGACGTACAAAGCGCCGTGCGCAATTGCTATGCGGCGCTCAAGCCCGGCGGCGTGCTGCTCGCAACGTTTCCCTGCCTGCATCAAATCAGCCGCTACGATATGGATCGATGGGGCGACTACTGGCGATTCACGACGCGCTCGGCGCAAAAGCTTTGCGAAGAAGTTTTTCCGGCGGCGAACATCGAAGTCGCAGGCTACGGCAACGTGCTCGTCGCCATCGCTTCGATTCACGGCATGGCGCTTCAGGATTTAGACGAAGGCGAACTCGATTACCACGACCCGGATTACGACATTGTCATCGCGGTGCGGGCGGTGAAGCCCGTTTGAGGCTTCTTCCTTAAATGTTCCACGCTTGAATACTTCGCTTCGTTCTTATGCGAAGCTTTATGCGGCGGCGCTTTTTTTCGCTTGCACTTCTGTTTCGATCAAGTCGCTCATGCGCGCGAAAGTTGCTCCCCAATCGCCCAGCGCAGCAACCTCTCTTCGTCGCTCGATTGTCCGCTCATCCTTCGGCGAACGCAGCGCCTCTTCAACGCAGTGCAGAAATTCTCCGGCCTGCTGAGCGGCGGTCAGCAAAACATCGTGCCGCCGGTTAAATTCGCAGACGGACGGCAGTTTCGTCGAGACGACGGGCTTTCCGACTGCGAGATACTCATTGATCTTCGTCGGCACAACCGTCGCCGTGTACAAGCTTTCCGCATACGGAACAATGCACACGTCGAACTCGCGTATGTAGCGAACCAATTCCCCATGCGGTTTCTGTCCCGTCAGATGCACGTTTGGCAGCGCAGCAAATTCCGTCAACTCCGTCTGAATCGCGCCGACGAAAACCCACGACCACAAAGGCCGCGCGCGCGCCATCTCCGCCAACATGCGAAAGTCTATGTGCCTGTGCAGTCCGCCGACATAGCCGATAACGGGACGCGCCAACTCCGGCAAAACGCTCTCGGACAATTGCCCGCGCGCGCCGTTCGATGAATTATCCGATGATGCACCGCGCGCCTTTTTTTCGAGCGGGAACGCCTTCAAATCGACGCCGAATGGAAACACATGAACGTTTCGTGACCACTGCGCGCAACTCGCGGCTAAGGCTGTGTGCGTTGCAAAGACCACGTCGCTCGATTCGAGCACGGCCTGCTCGCTTTGCTTCAGTTGGCTGACGCGCGGCGTTAGTTGCGCGAAATTATCGACGCAGTAATAAACGACGACGCTTTGGGGCTGGCGCAGTAAGTTGATGAGATCGAGCGCCGTATCAGTCGGCAAATATGTCCAGATGACATCGCCGCGCATTCCCAAACGGCGCGCGGCGCGGCGAATGGCGGGCAATAGAATTTTGCGATTGATTCGACGCTGCCAATTCGAGCCGAATGGCGGCAGAATCAGCGGCGAGCACACATAAATATTGGAAGCGACTTCGCGCACGCCGCTCGAACCCAAGGATCGCGTCCAGCGCTTGAGCCGCGCCCATACGCGCGAGGCATCCTTGATTCCGGGCGCGCGCACTCCCGTGTTTTCAATGTATAAAACACGGTTTCCGGCGTCGGCGAAACGCTTGGTAATTTCCTGATGACCCTGCCACAGGAAATCCCACTCGATGCTGGAGATGCAGATAATGTCTTGCCCGCTAATCAATGTTTTTGTTTACGACGCATTGCCGCGAAGGATTAAGGTTTGGAACCTGACAGGAAGCATAGATGACAGCGCCGGACGCGCCATGCACCACACAAACGGCGCGAAGACGACAAGCGCGAACGCGATGGCAAGCAGCGGCGGCGCGCCCGACAGTAAGGCGCAAAGTCCGACGGCGTAAGCTGCCAGACCGATCAGAAAAGGCCGCAGGAGCGCTTGCAACGGAAATTTGATGCCGATCTTGCTCGCCAAAAGAATGCAGCACGCGGCCAGCAAATAATCGGACACGACGGTTGCCAGCGCCGTGCCGGTGACGCTCCACTGCCGCGTAAAAATGAACAGCAGCAAGAAACGCGGCACAAGCGTCAGCACTATCAGATAAAGGACAAAACGATTTCTCGTCGAACCCGTTAGCACAGATATAAAGGGAATGGTGACGGCTGATGCGAGCAGGCTCGGCGCCATCATCAACAAGGCCGGAGCCGCCTGCACGAACCCGCCGCCGAATATCGAGCGCACAATCATCGCCGGAGCAAGCATGAGCATGACCGTCACGAGTGCTGCGAACAAACCGAATGCGCCGATCATCGCGCGGTTCAAGTTCGCGCTTTTTTCCGCGCCGCCGATTGCCGCGCGCGTCGCCGCAGGCACTAACACCCAAGCGATTTGCGTCGGCATCCTGAGCGCCGCCTGTATCACGACAATCGCCGCCGCATACGTCCCCATCGCGCTTGCGCCCAACTGCGAACCGACTACCCAGCGGTCACTCCATGTCGAAAAAACCGTGAAGAAAATAAAAGCCGCAGCGGGCAGCAAATCCTTCACGATTGGCTGCAACTCTTTGAGCGCCGCTGGGACAGCGAGCAACTTATCGCGCCACAACAGCCAGCACGCGATCAGTCCCGAACAAACATAAGAAGCGGCGACGGCTCCCCAAATCGGCAGCCACAATATTTCCATGCGGCGCAGCAGCACATACGCAACCATCATCAGCGGCCCCAGCAAACTGATTGCAATCATCGGAAGCGGGCGCAGCAAACCGGAGTAGATTCCCTGCGCGCAATCGGACACGACCGCGCACAGTAGTATCAAAGGCAGCGCGACGGCGAAACCGCGCCCGATGTCTACGTTCAAATAACTCTCGATTCGTATTGCGCTCAGGCTCAACGAAACGCCCGCCGCGAGCGCCAGCAGAAGCACCGCGCAAAGAGTCGTTGAACAAACACGGCGCAAAGCTTCGTGACGGTTCGCTTCTTCTTCGGCGGCGACGTGTTTGGCTAAAGCAATCGGCAATCCGAAAGTGCAAAGCGTCGTTGCAACGAAGACCAGCATGTTAGCGGCGACGAAGACGGCATAGCCCGGCGGCCCGCCGTTGCGCGCAATGCCTATGCTCGCCAGCATATTAACGCCCATCGTCATCATCGAACCGATGCCTGTGATTGAAACGGTGGACGTCAGACGCCGCGCAAACACTGATGCGGCAGCGGAAGAAGAGGCCGCGTGACGCGCGTGCGACACGAAATGTCCTTGCGCCGTCGGCGTTTCTTCCGCCGCAGTCGCTGCCGACAACATTTCTGCGCGTCGCGTATCAATCAATTCGATGAACCCTTTTGTGTTGTTTGATAATTGTCTTGCGGTAAATCAATCTACGGGCGCGGGAAGCGAAAAAGATTTCAGTATCACTTCATTCGCAGAGCAGCGATTTCCTTATTCACGCGGTCAATCTTTTCAGTCGAATTGTTCGAGTCGTTCGAGTCGTTCGCTTCGCCCATCAATCGCCCGGAAGAGCGCCATCCCGATCATCGAAACTTTCGAGGATGAGCGCGCCCGCGCACAAAGGGCAGACGATCATTTGCAGAAAACTTTTTTTCATCAAAGCTTTTCCGGCGCTGTCGGCAATATAGGCAACGTCGCGGCTGGCGTTGTCGCCGATTGTGGTGGGAGAACGCTGTTATTGCTACTACTACTGCTGCTGCGACGACGGCGACGCCGATGCTGCCCGCCGCTTCTGCTTGAGCGGCGCGAGTGTTGTTCAACGCGCCCGTTCAAGGTAGCGAGCGCCGCCATTACGAGAAACAGCAAAGCATTTGAGGTCGTGTGTAGAGTAAAATCGAAAAAGCTATGCACCAACACGGCGAAGCATCCGGCGAGCGCGCCCGTCGCCACGCCACTGCGAAAAACGTCTTCGCTCTCGCGCCGCGCAAATCCCATCCGAAACAGCATCACAATAAAAAACAGGCCGAGCACTGCGCCGATCACGCCCGCGTCCGTGAGCACCTGTAAATAATCGTTGTGAACTTGTTCAAGACGCAGCACCGCGCCGTTAGCCGAATCGAACTGCGTGTAAGCAGTGCCGAACGCGCCGAGACCCGTTCCCGTCAGCGGATGATGGCGTATTACTTCGAGCGCGGCGCTCCAGAAATGCGTGCGCCCGTTTGTCGGATCGTCCGCATTGATTGTTCCGACGAAACGGCTCAACACGGATTCGCCGCCGACAAACACGACGCCGCCGAGCAATCCTAAGAACAACGCGAGGCCGACTCCCGCGCGGATCATCGCGGCGCGCACGCGTCTTCGCCGTCCTTCCGTTTCGTTCAAATCTTTTTCGCCGCGCCTTGCACGCGCGCCGATGCCCGCCACGCCGACCAGAAAACAGATTAATGCGAAAAGGCTGATGATGCCGCCGCGCGAATTCGTCAGAATCAACGCGACGCCCATAATGACCACCGCAAAAATGTAGAGCGGGCGTTTGTCGCTCTCCGTCGCGCCGGAAAAAAGCAGGCCGAGCGGCAGCGCCAGCGTCATTTCCATGTATCCCGCAAAGTGATGGCGATTAATAAAGGGGCCGAACGGCGTGCTCACTCCGCCCAATTCGCGTAGGCCGTAGATTTTCGTCGGGCTGACGAAGGACTGCACCAGCCCGAAAATGGCGAGCAGGAAACCGAAGATCGTGATGGTGCGCACCAGAAGCAGCAAGCGGCGCGGGCTGTCCGTGAAGGCCAGCGTCGCCGCGAAATAAATCAGCAGCGAAAGAACTTGCACGAGCACCATGCGCGTCGAATACGGATCGAGCGAGAGGCTGCGCGAAGCATTTGCCAGAGCGTCAGTAGCGCGCGCGCCGCCGAGCGGAAGAAGTTGCGCGAATCCGATGACGCACAATCCGATGAGCGGCCATTGCAGAGCATTGCGGCTCAGGCGCAACACTCCCGTGCGCCACGCATCCGCCGCCCATAATATGACGACCAGCGCCGCGCCGATTTCAAAAAGTGCGAGCGACCAAGAATGCACAGTGCCGTAAGCCAGCGTCGAAAGCACAACGGCGAGGCACACGACGAGCACGATAAAGCGGCTCGCCAGCGTATGCCCGATCTCGCTTTCGCTTTCAGCGCGTGGCGATGCGCTCGCTTTATTTCGGCGCGGAGTTGCTGCCGCTATTATCGCGGCGTCGCTCTGAAGAGTTTCCGCCGATGCGTTGGAGAGTAAAGTCGTCATACCAGATTATACCGAAAATAGGGCATACACCGCCGCTGTCTGCGCCGCACGACGCGCGGCCTGTGCGAATCGTCACCGCTTCCGTTTTAGGCGAAGTCTTAAAATCAATTGCGATACCTTGCCAATCGTTTGTGCCGACGGAAAGCGCGCGCGATGTGCCGAGCAACGCGTCCGTGTTCGCGTCAACGATTTCTATGATCGGCTGCCCTGCCGTCCTTAAATCCTTTGTGCGCGCGTAAAATTCCACACGATACTGCGCGCCCGGCTCGACGGCGATTAATTGCGCGAGGCTATTAAACGCAAGCTGCCCGGAAGAGTTAAAGACGACGCGCAAGCTGCGCGCGCCGCCGTGACGGTTCAAAGAATCGAAGGCAACGCTTGCCTGCGGCGGAGTGGAGCGAATCTGCCAATCGAAAATCGTCGCGTCATTTGCGCCCGCATCCTTTTCAAAACCGCCGTTCGTCAATTGCCCGATGACAGGCACGCCCGCGCCATCATCGCCCGCCAGATTCCTGTAAACCGCGTTGGCGGCGCGATAACGTCTCGCATCGGCCAACGCTTTAATGATTGCTTTGCCCGTCGCGCTCTGCTCTTTCTTTTCACCCGCGCTCAAGGCGTTCCACACTTGAAGCGCATCGTCTACGCGCGTCCGCCCGACAAGGTAAAGCGCTAATTCCGCCTGCGTCGCGGGAGAACGCGCGACAGCCGTTTTGAGCGCCGCAAGATCAGCGCCGTAAACGCGCATCGCCGCCTCGAACACAGGCACGCGAAACGTCGGATACGCTTCCGCCGCTCGCTGCAATTCCGCGAACGCTTCATCCGTGCGTTTTTCGCGCAGCAGCAGATTGCCCAGATACCAACGCGGGTAAGCGTAAGCGGGAGCGAGTTCGACAGCACGGCGCAAAGCTTTTTCCGCGCCCGCCGCATCGCCCGCCTGCTCGCGCGCCTGCCCCACATCGAGCCACAAACGAAAATCGTTGGGCGACAAACCCGCTGCTTCTTCATAGCCGCGCAAGGCCGCCTGCGCCGCTTCGGGAGAGAAATCCTTTTTCGCCAGAGTCGCCGCAGACCAGTGCGTGACAGGATCATCCGGCGCGAGCTTGACGGCATCGCGCGCCGCCTCCATTCCGCCCTGTTCCACGTTCGGCGCATACTCCGCCATCGTATTGCCGACATACCAGCGCGCGGCATACCACGACCCCGCGAGCACGAGCGCAACCGGCGCGAGAAGCAGCACGCGCAAAACCGGAGCACGCACGTTGATAAGCTTTAATTGATCCGAAGTCGTCTGGCTCACAATGATAATCTACAATACCTTAACGTGCAGTTTACAATAAGCTGGTTAAGTGAATAGTTTAAGAGTTGCGATTAAAGTTAAAGAATCGTCGCAATCAATAATTATTCGCCGCTTATTATTCGCCGCTTAATGTTTCAATTCTGAGGCGCATACGTTTGAGCGTAATATTTTCCGCCTCGCACTCGCGCAGTATTTCTTCGATACGCTCTTTTGGAAAACGTGAACTGGAGAGGACGACTTCATCGACTTTTAGTTCGCGGCAGATATTTCGCAAAGCGCCGTTGCCGCCGAGCACGCGCAAGCCGTGAATGACTTTTCCTTTTTTGCGCGAATCATCATCCACGAAGCCGACGGGCGCATACTGCCATTCGCGGTTATTTAATAATTCCCTGAGCAGCAATTCGCCGCCGTCGCCGGCGCCGTAAATCAACACGCGCGCGCCCTCGCGCGATCTCGCCGTCGGCAGTATCTGTCGAAACAGGCGAAAGGCCATGCGGCTTCCGCCGATCATCATCAACAGCATCAAACCGTCGAGCAGAAAAACCGTGCGCGAAAATTCGCGGAAGCGAAACGCGAATAAAATTAGCAGCACGCTCGCCACCGAACTCAGAAAAACGCCCTTCGTAAACACAACGAAATCGTCCACGCTCGTATAGCGCCACAATCCTCTGTACACGCCGGACACAAGCAGCGTCGCCATCTTGACGAAGACAAGGAGCGGGACTGTGCGCAGAAACAATTGCCAATCGCGGCTCTCCGACGAATACGGCCCGAAGACCACCGCGTATGCCGTGTAGTACGCCAAAATGATCAGCACCACATCGAGCAGCACCTCGAAGACGCGCCGCTTGTAAGAGAAATCGACGAGAAAGCCGAACAGTTGATTATCAGTGCCTAGTTTCGGATCGTCTTCGTCGTAAACCTTAACGCCGGAGAGATACACGCCGAGCAAGGTCAGCATCAAAGTGAATCCGGCAATCGCCGCAAGGCTCACATCCAGTTTCACTTGCCGCACAAATAGCGCGAGCACGCCGGAGAGCATCGCAAATCCGTAAAGCATCAATACGGCGCGCCGCTCCGACATGCCGAGCGCGACGAGGCGATGCGATGTATGATCGCGCCCGCCCTGCGACGCGGCGCGCCCGGACAGCTTGCGCAAAACTGTAACGAGCGTCGTGTCAAAGATCGGTATCAGCAAAATCAGAATCGGCACGGACAGCACCGGCAGCAAACTGCGCGAGCGACCCGTCGTGCCTGACGCGCTCAGAAGCGCCGTGCTTGCCAGAAAAAACCCTATGAACATCGAACCGCAGTCGCCCATGAAAATCGTCGCCGGATTAAAGTTATAAATCAAAAATCCGATAAGCGCGGCGGCGAACACGGCGAGCATAGTGGCTTCCGTCAACTGCCCGTTGGCGACGAAGCTAAAGGCGAGAAACACGGATGCGACGGCGGCGATTCCGGCGGCAAGGCCATCCATGTTATCGAGTAGGTTGACGGCGTTCGTAATTCCGATCAACCAAACGATGGTAATAAAGATATTGAGCGGCTCCGAACTCGTCCACGGCAGCGTTAAGCCGAAGGCGACGACGAACGCCGCCGCCATAATCTGCCCGATCAATTTTTGATACGGCTTCGTGTGAA
>JBPCOJ010000112.1:0-6233 GCA_051000345.1 Pyrinomonadaceae bacterium
TCGTAAGCATGGCGCGTCACCATGCGCCCGCGCGGTGTGCGATTGAGAAATCCGATTTGAATCAAGTACGGTTCGATGATCTCTTCGATGGAATCCTTTTCTTCATGAATCGAAGCGGAAATCGTGCCGAGACCGACGGGGCCGCCGCCGAATTTTTCGATGATCGACATCAGCAATTTGCGGTCAACTTCATCGAGGCCGTAAGTATCGACTTCCATGCGATTGAGCGCGTCATTGGCGACATCGCGCGTGATGTGTCCTTCGTAATCCACTTCGGCATAATCGCGCACGCGCCGCA
This sequence comes from Pyrinomonadaceae bacterium, assembly GCA_051000345.1. Classification (GTDB taxonomy): domain Bacteria; phylum Acidobacteriota; class Blastocatellia; order Pyrinomonadales; family Pyrinomonadaceae; genus JBHENC01. Next base: position 299 of record JBPCOJ010000112.1, read on the forward strand.
GAAGGCGATTAACGATGCGGGGTGTGCCGCGCGCTCGCTTCGCGATTTCCTTCGCGCCGCCAACGTCAATCTGTACGCCGAGAATATCCGCCGAACGATTGACGATAACTTCGAGATCATCGTGGCTGTAAAAATCCAGATGAAGCGGAATGCCGAAGCGCCCGCGAAGCGGAGCGGTGATAAGACCCGCGCGGGTGGTTGCGCCGACTAAAGTGAACTTCGGCAAATCTAATTTGATGGAGCGCGCCGCCGTGCCTTGCCCGATCATTAAATCGAGCTGGTAATCTTCCATCGCCGGATACAACACTTCTTCGATGGCAGGATTAAGGCGATGAATCTCGTCTATGAAAAGCACGTCGCCTTCCTGCAAATTCGTGAGAAGCGCGGCGAGGTCTCCGGCCTTTTCGATCACGGGGCCAGCCGTCGAACGCAGTTCCGCGCCCATCTCTGCGGCGATGATATTGGCGAGCGTGGTTTTACCGAGTCCCGGCGGGCCGCTCAAAAGCACATGATCGAGCGCTTCACGACGCTTGAGCGCGGCCTTGATGAAGATGCCCAGATTGTCCGTCGCGCGCCGCTGCCCGATATATTCGGCGAGCCGCGCCGGGCGCAAAGACAATTCAAATTGCTTTTCATCATCCGTTGGCGGCTCATCTCGAACGAAAGTGTCTGTGCTATCTACTTCCAAATCTATTGTATCGTTTGAATCGCGGTTAAATTGACTATCGTAATTAGAGCGCTTTACTGAATCGGATAGCGTTTCGTAAGCTTCCTTTATTACCTTGAAACGCTCTCCTGCAGATTTATCGCCAAGATTTTTATCCGGGTGATGTTTTTGAGCAAGCCTTTTGTAAGCCTTCTCGATGTCTTCAAAGGAAGCCTCACGCGCAATACCCAGTACATGATAATAATCTCTGCTGCTCATTTAGAAAAAGGCCGAATCGCGTTCTGGATTAATAAAGTTTGATTATTATGTGCGAGCGAGCGTGCGCAGGCAGCGGCGCAAAATGACTTGCACGGAAAGATCGCCGCCTTCCTGCATGGCAGCGTTGATTGCTTTCTCGGCGGCGGCTTTTTGGTAGCCCAAATTGAGCAGCGCCGAGAGAGCGTCTTCGCGCACGGCATCCTCTGATTCACGCGCATTCTTTCCGGTTTGCGACGCGAATTCCTCTTCGAGGGCGGGCGACGAGAGCGCGCTGATTTTGTCGCGCAGTTCGATGACGAGCCGCTCCGCAGTTTTTTTGCCGACGCCGGGAATCGAAGTCAGCCGCGCGAGATTGTCCGTGCGAATGGCGGCGATCATTTCGTCTGCGTTCATAATGCCGATCATCGCAATGCCGAGTTTAGGGCCGATGCCGGTGACGGAAATCAGCCGCAAGAATAGCTCGCGTTCGCGCGCAGTTTTGAAACCGTAAAGCTGCAAAACGTCTTCGCGCACATGCGTGTAAATGCGAAGCGAAACAAGCGCGCCCGCGTCTTCGAGATCGTAAAAGGTCGAGAGCGGAATCGTCACTTCATAGCCGACGCCGCCGACATCTATAATCACGGAAGTCGCCTGTTTGACGAGTAGAGTGCCGGATAAATGTGCGATCATTGATTATTGAAACACGTAGAAAAGAATTTCGGGAGCGTTCTCATGCTAATGGGGAATTGTAGTTGATGCCGCGCGCTTTCGGCAACGCGCGAAGGTGTTTCGGCATTCTATATAAAGTAGATGCTATGCGACGCAGCTTTCGCTGGAAACTTCTTTCCGCCAGCGCCGCGAACGCGTTATACTGAACCTTGCATGAAAAGAGTTATTCAATGAAATCGGAAAAAATATCAGAGCTGACGACGAATCGCTTAAGCGTTTATTTGCGTTGCCTCAATCTTTTAACTGCCGCCGGGATCAAGACTATTTCCTCGCAGGCGCTCGCCGATCAATTCAATCTGAATTCGGCGCAGATCAGAAAAGACCTCGCGCACTTCGGCGAATTCGGCGTGCGCGGCGTCGGCTACTTCGTCGAAGAATTGCGCCAGCACATCACAAACATTCTCGGCCTCGATACGGCGCGGCGCGTCGGCATTATCGGCGCGGGAAACTTAGGCACGGCGCTCGCCAATTACAACGGCTTCACATCGTCGAATTTTACGGTCGTCGCGCTCTTCGACAACGACAAAGAAAAAATCGGGCGCAGCGTCAAGCCAAACGGCGGCGACGGCATTACCGTTTACGACGTGCGAAAGATTGCGCGCGTCGTGAGCGATGAAAAAATAGATGTGGCGGTCATCGCCGTGCCTGCGCGCGTCGCGCAGAGAGTTTTGAATCAAGTGATGTCGGCGGGCATCAAAGCCGTGTTGAATTTCGCGCCCGTGCGTCTTCATGCGCGGCTCGGCGTCAAAGTCAAAACCGTTGACTTGACAATTAGCTTGGAGAGCCTATCGTACTTTCTTACGCGCCCGCAGATCACCTGCGTCACCAACCCGCGCAGCATTCTTCCATACGAGGAAATCGCGCAGCGCGAAGAACAGGAATTGTGAAGCGCTGCAAAGGAGTTGCCATGAACGAAGATATAACACGAAACTTACCCGGCTCGATTCCATTCGAGGAACGCGTTTTAGCCGAGTTCGCTGCGATGAGGCAGGAGAATGCCGCGCAACGCGAGTTCAACGCGCAATTGCTGGCGATGGTTCAGCAACACAACGCTCGATTGACCGCGCTCGGAGAAAAAGTTGACGCGCGACTTCATGACACGCGCCCGATTTGGGAAGGCGTCCACGCGCGTTTGAAGGAAATCGAACATACGCTCGGCGAGATGAATTTTCATATGAAATCGGCTTTGTTGCATAAATAGGGTTTTGTGCCCATATATTGTGGAAGACCCGTCAAATTTCAGACCCGAAACCGCAATATATAGATTTATGCAACAACGCCTATGAAATCTCTGGTCAACGATTCGTTCAAACTGCGCGCACGGGTTGAAAAGTTGGAAGACGAAAAGTTTGAAAACAGTTCGCTCTAATCCGTAAACGGAAAAGGAATGTTTGCGATGAGTTTACTTAAAAGAGTTTTACCGTTTGGATTAACATTGCTCCTGAGTGTGAGTTTGGTTAATTCATCAAACGACATTCTCCAAGCAGTGCTTCCAATTCGCTTGACGCCTCCTGATATTCAATTGTTTTATAGTCCGTGTGTTATAGATGAGATTAATGAAAGCGAACGTGCTGCTATTGAGAAAGATATTCTTGCCGCTCAAACTGTGTACGAACCTGAAGATGTGACACGCCAAGCGTTCATTTGGTATGAACCACAGCCGAAAGTGTCAGCCGAAGCGTTAAAAAATCATGTTAATGGAGAAGTAATCTTGCGCGTTGTGCTTTTGTCAACAGGAAAGGTAGATCAGATTCGGTTGTTAAAGGGAATGGTTGGAGAGTCATCAGACTATGCCATTGATGCTGCGAGCCGAATATGGTTCACGTCAGCGCAGAAAGACGGACAAGCAGTATCGCAATACGCCACAATCGTTTATCAGTACGGCACGCGCTGAGAGTAATTGAATTAGATGGACGAAAATATCGCGCGGCGCGAGATTGTGCGCGTCGGACAATTGTTGTATGAACGCAGCTACGTTGTTTCTTCGGACGGCAACATCAGCGTGCGCTTGGACGATGGGCGCATCCTTGCGACGCCAACGCAAATGTCGAAGGGGCGCATGTCCGAAGGCTCGCTTGCGCTCACAGACATCGAAGGCAAGCCGCTCAACGACAAACGCGCATCGTCTGAACTCTTGATGCATCTTTTGATTTATCGTGAGCGCGAGGATGTCAAAGCCGTCTGCCACGCGCACCCGCCGAATGGAACGGCCTTCGCCGTCGCCGGACTTGCGATTGACCAGCCGGTTTTGTCGGAAGTGATTTTGACTCTCGGCTGCGTGCCGCTCGCCGATTACGGCACGCCTTCGACGAGTGAATTAACCGACGCGATGCAGCCACTCGTGAAACACCACAACGCGCTTTTGATGGCGAATCACGGCGCAGTCGCTTACGGCGCGGACGTGTGGCAGGCGTTTGACCGGCTCGAAACTCTGGAGCATACGGCGAAGATTACGATTCTCTCGCGCCTGCTCGGAGGCTCCAGAAGTTTGCCCGTTGACGCGATTGAAAAACTCATCAATGTCCGCGAAAAGGCCGGTTACTTAAACGAAAACGCGCGCTGCCAATCGTGCGGCTATCTACACGAAACGCAGTTTACATGCGCGACAAGCGATGCGGCGCAAACCTCGCCGAAATCGAACGGCGCGGCGCAAGCTTCGTCAAACGGTGCGGGCAAAATCAATTTGACGCGCGAAGAGTTAGTTGAATTGTTAAGCGAGGCAGCGCGATTGCAAGTATCGTAGTAAGCTGTTGACGCGGGATTCGACGTTCGAGGATTTCACATCGAGTTTTACGTCTCACATACTTCTTTGATTTATCACTTGATAACGGCGACATAGGAGAAAATTTAATGCAAGAAGCACTCGGTATGGTGGAATGCAAAGGTTTGGTGGCGATGATCGAAGCGGCGGACGCGATGGTTAAGGCCGCCAACGTGACGCTCGTCGGCTACGAAAAAATCGGCGCAGGATTTGTGACGGCGATTGTGCGCGGCGATGTCGCGGCGGTCAAGGCGGCGACGGACGCGGGCGCTGCCGCCGCACGTCGCGTCGGCGAACTCGTCAGCGTACACGTTATTCCGCGCCCGCACGGAAGCGTTGACGACGCCTTGCCCATCGGTAACGGCAACGGGTAAGCGATGATTATCGCGCGTATTTTAGGCACTGTCGTTTCTACGCAAAAGGATGAACGGCTGACGGGAAAAAAGCTGCTCATCGTGCGCCCGCTCAACTTGGACGGCACGGAGGCGAGCGGTTACGTGGTCGCCGTCGATACCGTCGGGGCAGGCGTTCACGAACGCGTGCTGGTCGTCGCAGGCTCCAGCGCGCGACTCGCGCAGGGCATGAAGGACGCGCCCATCGACGCAGCCATCGTCGGCGTCATTGATACGGTGGATGTGATGAGCGATTGATGTTTCGTCGTCTGTTATGCAATTAGCGCGCGTCATCGGAACGATTGTGGCGACGGTCAAGAATGATTCGCTCGAAGGCCGCACGCTGCTCATCGTGCAATCGCTCGACGCAAGGCTTCAGCCGCAGGGAACGCCGCTCGTGGCTGTGGATTCCGTCGGCGCGGGCGTGGGCGAGTTGGTGTTCTGGTGTCGCGGCAAGGAAGCGAGCTTTCCCTTCAAGCGCGAAGACACGCCGACGGATTGCACAATCGTCGGCATCGTAGATTCAAACGCGCACGTTTTGAACCGCAACTCGAAAAAATGATTTTAGCGCGCGTGCTCGGAAACATTGTTGCGACGCAGAAGGATCGTCGTTACCAGAATGCGCGCATTATGCTGTGCCAACCTGTGACGCTCGAAGGCATTGAGACGGGCGCAACGCTTCTAGCGCTCGATTCGGTGGACGCGGGCGCGGGCGATATGGTGCTGATCGTGCAGGAAGGCTGGGGCGCATCGACGGCGGCGACGAAGGAAGCGGGCGCGGCGATTGATTCGGCAATCGTCGGCATAGTGGACAGAATTGATTTACTGCCGGACGAAGCAAAGGACGAAGCCGGATGAGCTTTGAGGATAAAGAACAAGACCAATCGCGCCTTGTCGCGGAACGTATCGCGCGCCGTCTGTCACAACAACACGTTGCAGCGGACACAGGCCGCAAAGAAGCAGGCGAGTCTGTTGGCGAAGTAGCGGAACTGCGCGCGACTTTGCGCGAACTCCAAAAGCGTCTCGCGCATGTCGAATCGCACATCACGCACGACGAAGATTGCGATGCTGCCGCGAAAACAACGAACGGGAATTTCAACGAGCAGAGTAGTCCCGCGAATTCTAAATTCAATACGCAAATATCGAAGC
>JBPCOJ010000078.1:0-28907 GCA_051000345.1 Pyrinomonadaceae bacterium
TCGTCCATCTGCATCGTCGTCACGCCCGTTTCTTTTTCGCCGCGCACAATCGCCCAATTGACGGGCGCAGCGCCTCTGTATTTCGGAAGCAAAGAGAAATGCACGTTGATGCAACCAAAGCGCGGCGCATTCAAAAAGGCGGCAGGCAGAATGCGCCCGTAAGCGACGACCACTGCCGCATCCGCCTTGTGCGAAGCAAACAACTCAAGCGCTTCCGATGTCTTTATTTTCGCGGGTTGATGAACTGTAAGGTTATGCGCAAGCGCAAATTCTTTGACGGGCGGCAACTTCAATTTATTGCCGCGTCCGGCGGGCTTGTCCGGCTGCGTCCACACAGCGACAATTTCATGCCCGTTGGCAAGGCAACGCTGCAATGTCGGCACAGCCGCTTCAGGCGTACCCATGAAAATCAAACGCAACATAATAGAAAGCAGTATTCAGAAGTCAGGAATCAGAAGACAGAATAAAAGCAAGAGATAGCCGAACGTGAATCGAAAGCGCTTTCTGTTCTTCCTATTCTGTCTCCTGACTTCTGCTCTTAAATTGCCGCGCGCTTCTCTGCTTGCTTCAATTCGTAAGCGCCGATTTTTGTGGACAAGACTTTGGCTTGCATGAAGAGGCCAAGGTAATCGCGCCCGCCCGCTTTGGAATCCGTGCCGGACATGTTAAAGCCGCCGAACGGATGTACGCCGACGAGCGCGCCCGTGCATTTGCGATTCAAATAAAGATTGCCGACATGGAACTCTTGCCGCGCCTGTTCGAGCTTCGCAGGATCGTTCGTGTAAACCGCGCCGGTCAAGCCATACTGCGTATCGTTCGCAATCTTCAAAGCATCATCGAAATTCTCTGCGCGGATAACGGCGAGCACCGGCCCGAAGATTTCTTCCTGCTCGATTGTTCCGCCCGCCTTCACGTCTGCGATAACCGTCGGCTCGATAAAGAAGCCTTGCTCGCCGTCTGCGCCGCCGCCCGTGAGCACGCGCCCGCCTTCGGCTTTGCCTTTTTCGATGTACTCGTTAATCGTCTTGAAAGCTTTTTGATTGATGACGGCGGACATGCCCGTGGCGGGCTCTGTCGGATCGCCGACCTTCAATTTTTCCGTGCGCTCGACAATCTTTTCGAGCATCGAATCGTAAACATCCGTGTGAACGATGGCGCGCGAACAGGCCGAACATTTTTGTCCCTGAAAGCCGAACGCGGACTGCACGACGCCCGTCGCCGCCGCATCCAAATCCGTGTCTGCGTCAACGATGATCGCGTCCTTTCCGCCCATCTCAGCGACGACGCGCTTGATCCAGATTTGCCCTTCGCTCACTTTCGCCGCGCGCTCGTTGACGCGCAACCCTATTTCCTTTGAACCCGTGAAAGCGATAAAGCGCGTTTTCGGATGATCTACTACGACATCGCCGACTTCCGCGCCCGATCCGGTCATAAAATTAACGACGCCCGATGGCATCCCTGCTTCTTCCAATAGTTCATAAAATTTATAAGCGATTGTCGGCGCATCCGATGACGGTTTCAACACGACCGTATTGCCCGTTACTGCCGCCGCGACAGTCATGCCCGCCATAATCGCCAGCGGAAAATTCCAAGGCGGAATCACGCATCCGACGCCGAGCGGAATATAGTGCAGCTCGTTTTCTTCGCCTTCGATTTTCGTGAGAGGTTGCGGCGCGGCATAACGCAGCATCTCGCGCGCATAGAAATCGCAGAAATCAATCGCCTCCGCCGTGTCGCCGTCGGCTTCCGCCCAAGTCTTCCCGACTTCGTAAACCATCCACGCGGACATTTCATGCTTGCGCTCGCGCAACAACTCCGTCGTGCGAAAAAGAATCGCGGCGCGTTCTTCGGCGGGCGTGCGCGACCATGTTTTGAAGGTCTCGAACGCCGTCTCGACAGCCCGACTCGCCAACTCCTTCGTCGCTTTTTGAAACCGCCCGACGACTTCCGTTCGCCGCGCCGGATTAATGCTCTCGAACTTGTCTTCAGTCTCGATACGCTCGCCGCCGATCACCAGCGGATACTCTTTTCCTAACTCGCCTTTAACCTTTCCAATCGCCGCGCGCATCAAACGCGCATTCTCTTCCTTGCTGAAATCCGTAAACGGCTCATTGCGAAATTCGCCCTGCTGCATAATTCGTTCCCTCTCAATGATAATTTTTCGTCATACTATCACACCGCGTAAAACAAAACGCGACTCCCGCGCATCGCACACGACAGCCGCATTACCTGTTGAGGTCTCTTTATCCTAACAGCTAATCCCACTCGCCCAGCTTCTGCAACTTCCTGATCCGGCGCTTGACCATCTCGCGCTTCAAAGTCGTCGTGCGATCCAGAAACACAATCCCGTCGCAGTGATCCGTTTCATGCAACATGCACCTCGCGGTGAGTTCCGAGCCGTCAATCTCGAACTCCTTTCCGTTCACGTCCTTCGCACGCACGACGGCGCGCAGACTTCTATTCACAGGAAAAAAGATGCCCGGAAACGACAAACAGCCTTCCTCGCCGTACTGCTCATCTTCGACCATTACGATCTCCGGGTTAATCATCGCAATCTTCTGCGCAGGATCATGCCCGCCCGAACAATCCATCACAAACACACGCTTCGACACATTCACCTGCGGCGCAGCCAACCCCACACCCGGCGCGTCATACATCGTCTCGAACATATCATTCACCAACTTCTTCAACTCATCATCGAACCCCGTCACCGCCACAGGCTCGCCCGGCGCAAGCAACACAGGGTCAGGGTATTTTACGATTTTCAATAAAGCCACTTTAATATCCTCTTAATTAAGCGCAACTCTGGGGAGCTACCTATTTCAATCTACTATTCCTCTTAGCTAACAACTCAAAGCAGAGCCTTAAATTCATCAACGGTCAGCCCGGCCTGTTTAATAATGGCTCGGAGTGTTCCCTTGGCGACTTCATGGTGATCCGGCACAACGAGACGGCGATATGGAGAGGCGCCTTGTCTAAGAACAATGTGGCTTCCGCGCTGGCGGTCTTGTTCGTAGCCGATCTTACGTAAAGCCTTGATTATTTCGCGACCGGAGACAGAGGGTAAGCTGCTCACCGCTACACCTCGACTAACTCTTCAGTGATCGGTGGCGGAACGGCGTCGCCGTGAGCTTCCAGGCTTTCAAGATACACGGCGATGGCTTCCTTGATGTTTTCGACGGCCTGATCTCTCGTCGCTCCCTGAGAAATACAGCCGGGCAAGGCAGGCACTTCGGCGACGTACATGCCGTCTTCATCCTGTTCGACTAGGACGCGGTATTTCATAGTTATCTCCGAACATAATTGTTATTCACCCGACAACATAGATTTGCCCGAACGCGAGGCATAAGCTCTGGATTAAAGTATAACTTCCTCAATTAGTATTCGCGCAACTGCCCGCAATAGCCGTCGAAGTTGCGTCGCATTTCTTCTAAACTATCACCGCCGAATTTGTCGCGCATCGCGTTTGCTAAGACGAGTGCGACCATGCTTTCGCCGATGACGCCCGCCGCCGGGACTGCCGTCGTGTCGGAGCGCTCGAAGGCGGCGAGGTCTTCTTGTTTGGTGTCGATGTCAACGGAGCGGAGCGGGCGGCGAAGTGTCGAGATGGGTTTCAGGTAGCCGCGCGCGCGAAGTTCTTCGCCGTTGGTGATGCCGCCTTCGAGTCCGCCTGCGCGGTTTGTCGGGCGCGAGAAGTTTTTAGAACCGGCATCGTAAGTTATTTCGTCGTGAACTTTTGAGCCGGGCAAATTGGCGGCTTCCACTCCCGCGCCGATTGAGACGGCTTTGACCGCAGGGATGGACATAAGTGCTTGCGCGAGTCGCCCGTCTAGTTTTTGATCCCAAGCGGTGTGCGAGCCTAAGCCCGGCACAAGCCCGCGCGTGACGACTTCAAAGATGCCGCCGAGCGTGTCGCCTTCGCGCCGCTTTTCGTCTATTAATTTAATCATGCGCGTTTGCGCTTCAGCGTCGGCGCAGCGAAGCGGCGCGTCGTCGGGGACGGCGATGATTTCGTTCCAAGCGATTTCGAGCGGCGCGTCGGGAATGCCGCCGAGTTGGACGACGTGGCTCGCAATTTCAACGTCGAAGGCGGCGAGGAGTTGTTTGGCGAGAGCGCCGCAGGCGACGCGCGCGGCTGTTTCGCGTGCGGAGGCGCGTTCGAGTATGTTGCGCAGATCGCGCGCGCCGTATTTTTGACCGCCCGCGAGGTCTGCATGGCCGGGACGCGGACGCCGCACACGGCGAGATTTTTCCGCAGGCACATCAACGTACTCGCTCGCCATCACATCCGTCCAATTCTTCCAATCCTTGTTTTCGATGGAGAGCGCGATGGGCGAACCGAGTGTTAAGCCATGCCGCACGCCGCTTAAAATCAACGCGTGATCCTGCTCGATCTTCATCCGCCCGCCGCGCCCGTAGCCCCACTGCCGCCGCCGCAATTCCACATCAATACGCGCAACATCAACAGGCAAGCCCGCTGGCAAACCTTCGACGATGGCGACGAGCGAACGCCCGTGCGATTCTCCGGCAGTGGTGAAATGAAACATATTCAAGATAAGAAAGATGTCAGATGTTAGATACTAGACGTCAGTTAAATGCTAAAAACTAACATCTAGCATCCGACATCTGCTTTTACGTCATTTGTAGTTCGCGTTCGCGCAGATATTTGACGCGGTCGCGTAGTTCGGCGGCGCGCTCGAACTCGAAGCGGCGTGCGGATTCGCGCATCTCCGCTTCGAGGCGAGCGATGGTTTGTTTGATGTTGTCGCTCGTGTAGTCTTCGATGGCGTCCAAGTTGAGCGGCACTTTGAAGTAATCTGCTTCGTAGGCTGTGACGAGTGTCGCTTCGATTGACTTGATGATTGTTTGCGGCGTGATGTTGTGTTCCGCGTTGTATTCCTCTTGAATACTGCGGCGGCGCTCGGTTTCTTCGATGGCGCGGCGCATCGAGTCTGTAATCTTGTCTGCGTAGAGAATCGCTGTGCCTCCGGCGTTTCTGGCGGCGCGTCCCATCGTTTGAATCAGAGAGCGGTCAGAGCGCAAAAAGCCTTCCTTGTCGGCGTCGAGAATGGCGACGAGGGAGACTTCCGGCAAATCCAGACCTTCGCGCAAGAGGTTGATGCCGACAAGCACATCGAATTCGCCGCGACGTAGATCGCGCAGGATTTTAATGCGCTCCAAAGTTTCGATGTCGGAGTGCAGATAACGCACCTTGACGCCGACTTCTGCGAAGTATTCGGTTAAATCTTCGGACATCTTTTTCGTCAGCGTTGTGACCAGCACGCGCTCGTTGCGTTCGGTGCGGAGACGACATTCTTCGAGAAGGTTATCTATCTGGCCTTTGACGGGACGCACTTCGACTACCGGATCGAGAAGACCTGTCGGACGAATAATTTGTTCGACGACTTCGCCGCCGGTCTTCGTCAACTCATACTTTCCGGGCGTCGCGGAAACATAAATCGTTTGCCCTATGCGTCCCTCGAATTCTTCAAAGTTGAGCGGGCGGTTGTCCATCGCAGACGGCAGGCGAAAGCCGTATTCTACGAGCGTGCGCTTTCTGGATTGGTCGCCCTTGAACATGCCGCCGATTTGCGGAATAGTCTGATGCGATTCGTCTATCACGATGATCGAATCCTTCGGCAAGTAATCGAGAAGAGTCGGCGGCGGCGAGCCTGGCGGCTTGCCCGTCAAGTGGCGTGAATAGTTTTCGATGCCGCGACAAAAGCCCATTTCCTTAATCATCTCTAGGTCATACATCGTGCGTTGATGCAGACGCTGCGCTTCGACGAGTTTGCCTTCCGCAATTAGTTTCGGCTCCCACCATTCGAGTTCTTCGCGGATGGATTTAAGCGCGCCTTTGATTGTCTGCTTCGACATCACGTAATGCGTCTTCGGATAGATCGGCACGCGCGATGTGTGTTTGTGAATCACTTCGCCGAGAAGCGGATCAATCGTTGAAATAGAATCAATTTCGTCGCCCCAGAGTTCGACGCGGTAGGCTTGTTCCTGATAGCTAGGGTAGATTTCCACGACATCGCCGCGCACGCGAAAACTGCCGCGATTAAAGTCTACGTCGGAGCGTTCGTATTGCAGTTCGACGAGCTTTTGCAGGAGAGCATCGCGCGTCATCTTTCCGCCCGGCTCAAGGAAAAGCAACATGCCGTAGTAAGCGTCCGGGTCGCCTAAGCCGTAGATGCAGGAAACGCTGGCGACGACGATTACATGGCGGTTCTCGAATAATGCGCGCGTGGCGCTCATTCGTAAGCGGTCAATTTCTTCGTTGATTGTCGCTTCCTTTTCGATGTACATATCGGAGGCTGGCACGTAGGCTTCCGGCTGGTAATAGTCGTAATAGGAAACGAAATACTCGACGGAGTTTTCAGGGAAAAAGCTTTTGAATTCCTGATAAAGCTGCGCGGCGAGAGTCTTATTGTGGGCGAGGACGAGCGCCGGCCGCTGCGTGCGCTCGATAACAGAGGCGATGGAAAAAGTTTTGCCGCTGCCGGTAATGCCGAGCAGCACTTGATCCTTCGCGCCCTCGTCGAGCGAGCGCACAAGCGAATCAATCGCCTGCGGCTGATCGCCCTGCGGCGTGAATTCCGAACGAAGCTGAAATGGCATTGAAGGAGAATCTTTCTTCGGGAGAAAGTAGCGCGCGAACTGCTCATTGTCTGCAACAGCCGCGCGGCGGTGTTGTTATCCAAAACTCTATTATACGAAAGGACGCGCGATGCGGGCAAATCCACGTCGCGCGTCCTTTGAAAGTTATTCGAGTGCTGAACTTATTTAGCGTCTAATTCAATTAAGCTGCCGACGAAGCATCGGGTGATGTCTGGCTGCTGATTTGATAAATCGCTTCCATCACGGCGGAGCGCACTTCTGTCGGCAGCGATCCGCGCACGGCGAGACGGCGAAACGCGGGCAGGATTTCCTGTTGTCCGCTTAAAGCCAAAAGCTTAACGACTGCCAGACGTACTTCGTTGTTCGGATGATCTTCGATGGCCTTCATCAAGGGCTGCACTTCGCCTGCCTTCGACATCAGGAACAGCAAGGAAAAGGCGTCGTATGTTTTCTCGCGGCTTTCGCCCATCAAATGACCGATGGCATCTGCGGCGAGGCCGGAAGAAGCGAGCGCGGAGCCGATTTTGCGGCGGCGTTCGGGCGGCGCTTCACGCAGCGCGCGCGTAAAGGAAGCGGCGCGATCAGGATTGAGGTTAAAGAGCGAGCGGGCGGCGGCGTTGCTTACTTCCTGCGAAGGGTCATCGAAGGCGGCGCTTATTTCGCGGAACGAGTCTTCGCCGCTGACGCGCGCGAGGTCTTCGACGGCTGATGCGCGTTCCGTAGGGTCTTCGCTGGCGAGCCGATGCAAAATCGCACTCGGCACTGCGGAGAGGTCTTCGCCAAACGGCGCAAGGCCTTTATCTGAAACGGCAACGTCGATTCCCTTTGCAGTCGGCGCGGCTGAAATATGCGGACGCGTTTCTTCAACTATTTCAGGCGTGATCGGCGCGGCTGCTTCCTCGATATACGGAGCATTGAAAGCAGGCGTCGCTTCAATTACCGGCTCGGCGATAAAGTATTCCGGCGCAGCTTCATTACCGGCGATTGTGTTTGCGACGGCTTCATCCGCCGCGTTCGTCTCGATTACATGTTGGGCGGTGGAAAACGAAATAGGCGCGGCGTGGCTAACAATCTCCGGCTCGCTCATGTCAACTTCGACCCAGCCCTCTGCCGCCCCCGCGTCGTCGTGGCGCTCGATCAAAGGGTCTGGCGTGTACGCGATTGACGGCACTGCGTCGGAAACATTTGAGGAAGCTTCGGTGAGTTCCTGTTGCGGAGACAGCGGCGGCGCAAATTGGGTCGCGGTGATCGCGTCATCAGCGAAATTGCTCTCGAAGACCGACGGCGACACGGCGCTTTCTTCCGTATTAAAAGATGGCTCGCTGGCAAGCGCCGTAGGCTGTGCGTCTTCATGCGCAGCTTCGATAAAGGAGTGATCGGGCGCGACGGGCGGCGCGGATTCAATCGTTGCCGAACTTGTTTCAGCAACGGGCGCAAATGAATCTTCGACGGCGTTTGCGGTGTGCGTCGTTTCAGTCGCGGCAATTATCTGCGGTTCGACGTTTACCGGCGCGGCTTCGATGGTCGGCGTTTCTTCTTCTGCGGCAACGAACGGCGCGGCAGTTTCAACGACAGCAGTTTCGGCGACGACGGGTTCAGCGATGGTAGATTCGGCGACAACGGGCGGCGCGGGCGTTGTTGCGGCGGCGGCAATCGGCGGCGGTTCTATTTTTTCTTGGCCGATGACGCACGCTTCGATGGCTCTTTGAATCAATGCGCGCGGAATTTTGCGGTTTCTTTCCTTGCGATTCTTTTCGCTGTTGCGCAAGGCTTCGAGCGGCGCGACGGCCTGCGGGTCGCGCACTTCGGCGAGCGCTTCGACGGCGGCGCGGCGCACTTCGGGCGAAGAATCTTCGAGCGCGGCCACTAGATACGGCGTCGCGGCGGTGTCGCGCACGAGGCCTAAGTGTCGCGCGGCGGAAGTGCGTTCGGCAGGCGCGGTGGCTGTGCTTAAATCATTCGCCGCTTCGTCAAAGTAACCATGCTTGATAAAAGCGGCGCGGGCGTTGTCGCGCTTTTGCGCGTTGCGCCCGGCGAGCGCGGCAAGAAGCCCTGCGACGATTATCTGGCGCGCGCCGGGGTCTCTTGCGCCGATGATCGTTTCATCGTAAGGCTCACCCGCCAGCAAGTTTTGCGTTTCTATTTCGGCGCGCTCGACATCAACGGCTGGCGCAATCGGTTCGATTTCCTTTGTCGCTTCGTCGGCGACAAAGTGCGAAGCATCAGTGTATGAAGACTCTTGCGGCGCAGTCGAAGCAGCGGCGACAGTGGATAGAGTTGCGGCTTCGGCGACGTTGGCAGCGGTGGGCGAAAAATTTGCGCTGGCGATGTCATGCGCGGAGGCATCGGGTTCAGGAAGCGACGGCACATCGTCGTCTAACGAAGCGAGAGTATTTTGTCTGATCGCTGCCTGTTGCGCGGAAGCCGCCGCTGCGTCCGGTCGCCCGCTGCTCCCGGAGCGCATCGCAAAGGCGAGGCCGAGCGCGCCGAGCACGAGCGCGGCAATTAGCGCAAGAAGCCAATTGCGCGCGACGACTGCGCCGAACGAAGTTGCCGTGGCGGTTGATGTTGTCGCAGAGACATCGTTCGCGCCTGAAGTGTTCGGCGCAAGCGGCGCGGATTGAGTTTGCTGCGCGATTTCATCGGCGGGCGGCGCGACAGACGGCGATGCGGCGGTAGCGGCGTTTGTCGCTGCAGCGTTTGTCGCTGCATTAGAGTTAGAAGATTGTGCTTGCGTCGGAAAGCCGGAATTGAGCGATGGCAAAGACGCGGCATTATTCGGCGTCGATTGTTGCTGCTGCTGTTGCGTCGGCTGTGCCGTTGATCGGACGTTCTCGCTTGACTGCGGATTATTACGCGTGCCGGGAACGTTCGGCTGTCGCGTCTCGTTGGGAACGGCTCGCGTATTGGGTTGCTGATTCGATGAAATATTCGGCTGTGTTGTTTCGTTTACGCGCGGAGTAATCGCAGGCTTCTGTGTTCCGTCGTTTTTTTGAGCGGGCTTCTGGTCGGACTTTTGATTTGCCTTCGGATTGTTTGTGCTGACGGCAGTGGGCGCGGCGTTGGGAGCGGAAAAGACAACGTCCAGCTTATTGAATTTTTGGCTGACGCGCGCGGCGGTTCCCGGCTGTAGTTGGAATGAGATGACGGCATCGCCGCCGCGCTTTTGCACCTGCACGTTCTCGAAGCCGCGCCCGTGCACGCCGCCCGCGACTTGCGGCGCATCCGCTTCCGGTATGACGACGTAAAAGCGATTGCCGCTGCGATAGGCCGAGTAGTCGTTGAGCACGCCGTCGGAAGCAATCGTCACGCGCGAGCCTTCGGAAGTATCGCTGATGCGCGGCGCGGTCAGCTTTTTACGCAAAGACTTTTGCTGCGCCGTCGCGTTGGCATTCGGTGTCGCCTGCGGTTTCGATGTGGGCTGCCTTCTTTTTTGCGCGGCGGTTTGCGGCACGCTCACAATAAGCGCGATCAAAAACAATAGAAACGGCGCGGCGATGTTTGTGAATCGCGGGCGGCGAAGATTAGATGAACAAGACATTGTATATTTCATTGGGGCAGTCGAATCCGAGAAAAGTTTAATGACGCCGTGCATTATGCAACGCAAAGCGGCTTCTTGTCACCACAGATTTCCCTGCCGGAGCAATATTTTCGATTGCTTAAACGATTTGTGCCTGATCCATTTTGTAAACGACTTCAAGCACGGCGGAACGCACTTTTTCCGGCACGCTGTCGCGCACAGCCAATTGTCTGAGGCGTCCGGCGGCTTCTGTTCCGCCCGCCAGACCGAGCAAGCGCACGGCGGACAAACGCACATTCATATCCGCGTGATGTTCGATGGCGTCCGTTATCGGCGCGGTCTCGCCGGATTTGGCAAGCAGCGAGAGCAACGAAAAGGCTTCGTAAGCAGGGCGGCGGTCTTCGCTCGCAAGGCGGTCAATGGCTTGCCCTGCCATGCCCGCTTTGATGCAGGCGCGCGCCACTTCACGCATCGTTTCCGCGTCGGCGGTTTCCGCAACGCGCACATACGCATCCGCCCGATCAAAGTTAAGGCGCGAAAGCGAACGCGCGGCGGCGGCACGCACTTCACGCGCTTCGTCGCCGAACGCGATTATCACAGGCGCGAACACGGATTCGTGGTCGATTGCGCCGAGGCTCGTTACCGCCGCCGCGCGGACGGAGGCTTCCGCATCGCGTGAAGCAAGTTCCGTTAATGCTGCAACAGAGCGCTGCACCTGAAACTGCGCGAGCGCGCGGGCGGCGATGGCGCGTATTTCCGCGTCGGGATTTTCAGCATCATTGAGCGCGCCGACGAGCGCTTCATCTTCGAGCCATTCAGGTAATTGCTCGATGACCGCCGCCGGTTCGAGATTCGTAATGTCGCCGGTAAACGGCTCGCCCGCATCGACGGAAAGAAGCGCGCGCGCGGGCGGGGCAGCATCGGTTCCGAAGATGTCGAAGGTATCGACAGAGCAAGCGCTCAAGGCGCGGCTCAACAAAGCGGCGGGCATTTCAGGATGGCGGCGTGCCATGTCGAGCAGCGCGCCGATAGCCGAAGGAAGTTGCAGCGCGCCGAGGCTTTCAACCGCGCGCGTGCGCACAATCGCTTCCGCATCGTAAAGCGCTTCGAGCAGAAATTGCAGCGACGCAGGCGAGCCGATTTCGCCGAGTGTCTGCGCGGCGCTCGCGCGTTCGTAAGCGTCCGGCGCAAGCAGCAACGCGGCGGATTGGCGCGCGACGAAGCCGTATTCCTCAAGCGCGACGCGCGTGCGGCGGCGTCCGTCCTCGCCTGTGTCGGAAGCGGTCAGCGCCTTGAGCAGAGAGACTTCGAGCGCGCGGCGGTCATCCGGGGCGCGCGACGAAAGCACGTCCATGCGGTGCGGCTGTCCGAGCACGAGTTTTCCGACTTCCTGATCGACGCGATACGCTCCGAATAATTCCGTTGTCGTGTATGCCTGCGCGTTGTTTGCAGCGGAAGCGGGCTGGCGTTGCGGCGCGAGGTTCTCGGCATTAACAGGATTGCTGGCGACGAGCACGCCCGTCACATCATCCTTTCTACGTCCCCACTTTTTCCGGCGCTCTATTTTGCGTTGCTCGCCCGTCGGTTTATCGCTGACCGCAACTGCCTTCGGCGTTGTTGTGGCGACATCAGTCGAAGTTTCTTCAAACTCGACATCCTCGAAGCCGGAATTCTTGCGCCGCTTTAGCACGAGAAATGTGACGAGGCCGAGAGCACCGGCGAGGATAACGCCCGTTGTCGAAAACAGAAAAGCGAACAGCCCGCCGTCGTCTGTTGTTTCGGTCTTGGCTTGCGCGGCGGTTGAAAGCGTCGCCGCATTGTTCGCGGGCGCGGCGACGACAGGAAGCGCGGGCGGCGTTGTTGATGAGGAAGAAGTATTGCTCGCCGTTGCGGAATTGACGGGCGGCGCGGGAGTGTTCTTCGCCGCGTCGGGAAGCGTCGCGCCGGTTTTCGCATTCGGCGCGCCGGAGTAATTAGACGGCGACGATGCTCCCGCAACGACAGTCGGAAAGCTTGCGTTATTGGCATCGTTCGCTCTGCCCTGCGCGGCGAAAGCGGGCTGCGCAATAGAAGCTTGCGCGGGCGGCACGCTCATTTGGCTTCGGCGTTCGCGCGGCAGGCGCGGCAAACGTGCGGTGGTAGGAACGGAGCTTATGACGTTTTGTTGCGGCACGCGCGCGGATTGCTGTGCCGCACGCGCGGACGGCAGCGCCTGAGTGTCATTGCCATTAGCGAATCCCGCATCACCGTTGACGACTAAATCCAGATGATTAAAGCGAGGCTGCACCATCACGCTTGCGCCCGCACGAACCGGCACGACGACTTCCAACGAATTGCCGACGCGCCGCACCTTGACTCCCGCGCCGCCCTTGACGGGGCTTTGCCCGGCATACGGCAGCGTCACATGAAAGCCTTCTGCGTCCTGCCACGTCTGCGTTTTGTTGAGCGGCGTATCGGCAGTTAGCGTGACGACGCCGCCCTGTGCTGTGCGGCGTGTGCTGATGCTCGTGACGTTGACGGGCATATCCTTGCTATGCTGCGCGACGGACGGCGTGAGCGCGACGGCTCCTGTAAGCAGCAGCGCGGATGATATGCGTATCAGCTTTGTGGATGTATGTGCAGAGTTTTTCATAGCTTTATTGTGGTGCGGGCGGGAGGCTGCTGTCGTGCCGTTCGTTTTATTGGTGGCAACGGCAGCGGCTGATGTCGATGAAGTGGCGTTGTTGGTCGTCATCTCTTTGGCATCGGATGGCGAAGCGGGAACGAGGGCGGCGTGTAACCTTAATCGGGGTGACGCATTCAATGAAAAAATTCTTGCATAGAGCATCGCAGGGCAGTTGGAACTCTCCGGCAAGAAATTAAAGGAACAGGGGGAAGAAGCGACGAACAATTATCATCTCGCGGCGCGGGACAATCTGTTTACTGCTCGTCGCCGAACTTGTAGCCGATGCCCCAGACGGTCAAAACCATTTGGGGATTTTCCGGGTTCTCTTCGATCTTGGCGCGCAGTCGATTAATGTGCGAATCAATCGTGCGGTCATAGCCTTCGTAAGAGTAGTCCCAGATTTTTTCGAGCAGATATTTACGCGGAAACACCCGCCCCGGATTCGTTGCAAAAAGACGCAGCAGATCGAACTCCTTCGGCGTCAGTTCAATCTGGCGTTCGCCAACCGTCACTTCGCGCTTCGACGGATCGATGCGCAAACGCCCGCGCACAATCGGCGCTTCATCGCCCGACGCGTTCGCCGTCTGGACATTTCTGGCGCGCCGCAGCACGGATTTAACGCGCGCTTCGAGTTCGCGCAAGGCAAAAGGCTTTGTGATGTAATCGTCCGCGCCCATCTCTAGGCCGAGCACTTTGTCTACGACATCGTCTTTGGCCGTGAGCATTAGAATCGGAATGTAAGGAGCCTTTTCGCGTATCTCGCGGCAAACGGCGAGGCCGTCCATTTTCGGCAGCATCAGATCGAGCACGATGGCATCGGGATGATCGTGCAACGCGGCCTCGACACCCGCGAGGCCGTCTTCGGCTGTTTTGACGTTAAAGCCTGCGCGCGAAAAATGCTCGCTAATCATCTCGGAAATGGTGCTGTCATCCTCGACGACAAGGAGAGTCGTTTTACGCTCGCCCGCTGTGGAGCCTTTTTCAACGTCGGCAACGTCTTCGTCTGTGGACTTCACTTTGTCTGTAGCAACCTTCGGCATCTATATGTTTATCTTTCGCAGGCGAACAGGACGTTCGCGGAAAAGGAGTGCCGGGTAGCGCAGGCGCTCTGCCGGGCTTTAAGAATATAGTGCAAAATTGCGTTAAACTCAAGTGTTAAGTTGGCCTTACAGACGAAGCGGATGAAACCGGTAGTTTTCAACGATTAAAGATTTGACTAAAACTGCTGCCTTATTCAGAAATACACAGCCGTATTTCAAATCACATATACTATTGACTCTGAACAAAAGTCGGCATATTCTCACCGCGCATTCACGTCTGTTTTATCCCTCGCCCGTATTTTCAATCACAATTGTCCAAGTCACTTCGGCAAAGAGTTTCAGGACAATTACTTCTAAGGCGATAACTTCCGAGCCTGCAAATCAACTCCGCATCTCGCCCGTTTAGCCTTTCGCTGTCGAATAACATCAGAAAATCACACTGATCTGACTTGCTAAAAAGCTCTCCGCCCAACGACGCCGCTTCTTCTGCGACGCCTTTGCGGGAGCATCGAGAGGAAAAAAATCATGTCGAAAAAGAAGGACAAAAAAAAGGATAAGAACAAGGAAGGCAAGGATCGACACGAGGGCAAAGGGTTAAATGGTGAAGACCAAGCGGGCATCCTCGCAGAAGAGGAAAAGTCGAATCGCCTGAGCGGGAAGGCTTACCTTAAGGAGTTGGGCAGGCTCCATATCAAACTCGTCAAATTGCAGGAATGGATCAAGCACGAAGGATTGCGCGTCGTCGTCCTCTTCGAGGGGCGCGATGCCGCAGGCAAGGGCGGAGTCATCAAGCGCATTATGCAGCCATTGAATCCGCGCATCTGCAAAGTACATGCGCTCGGCACGGCAACCGAACGCGAGAAAACACAGTGGTACTTTCAGCGCTATACGGCGCAGCTTCCGGCGGCGGGCGAACTCGCGCTCTTTGATCGCAGTTGGTATAACCGCGCGGGCGTCGAGCATGTAATGGGATTTTGCACGCCCGAAGAGTATCAGGAATTTTTGCGCTCATGCCCCGAGTTTGAAAGAATGCTCGTGCGCTCCGGGATCATACTGATTAAATACTGGTTCTCCGTCAGCGACACGGAGCAGGAGAAACGCTTTCAGGAACGCATCACTAATCCGACGAAGCGCTGGAAAATAAGCCCGCTCGATCTGGAATCGCGCAAAAAATGGGTCGAGTATTCCAAAGCCAAAGACCAGATGTTTGCCTTCACGGACATCAAGCAAGCGCCTTGGTATGTCGTCAATTCCGAAAACAAAAAACGCGCGCATCTCAATTGCATCAGCCATTTGTTGAGCATGATTCCTTACGAAGATTTGACGCCCGAAGAAATCAAACTTCCGAAGCGGCAGGAAGACGTGGGCTACGTTCGTCCGCCGATGACGGATCAAACCTTTGTGCCGGAACTTTATTGACAAGGTGAAAGCCGGATTCGGTTCTACGGAAGATACAGACGCGCGGCGCGAGCGTAAACGCCATCAAGAAACAGACAAGCGCACGGAAGCTCTGCGTCAAGTGGAAATATTTCATACTCTGACGGATGATGAGCGCGGCGAATTAGCGACGCACTTGAAAATCGCGCCGTTCGTGCGCGGCGAAGCGATGACGCAGCAGGGAGCAACGGCGCACTGGCTTTATATTCTCACGCGCGGCGAAGCAGATGTTCAAGTCGAAGTGGATGGCCGGGATGAAAAAGTGGCGGCGCTCGGCGAAGGAGATTTCTTCGGCGAGATGGGACTGATGACGGGCGAAACCAGACAGGCCACAGTCATCGCGTCAACCGACGCGGAATGTTATCGTCTGGATAAGGAAGCCTTCCATGACATCGTGCGCCGCCGCCCGGAAATAGCCGAAGATATTTCGCATGTGCTGGCGCGCCGCCGCGCTCAATTAGACCGCATCCGCGAGCACCTCAACGAAGAAGCCATGCGCCAGCGTATGCAACACAACCAGCGAGACATACTGCACCGCATACGCAATTTCTTTACGCTGGATCAAGGCAATCAGTGAAAGAGCGCGATTGTTTTCGACAGCTTATTTGAAAAAGATAGCCGAAGCTTTTGAGGCACGCGATCATCACATGTTTTTTACATGAACGAAAATTTTACTCGATAAGGAACACGACACCATATGACGCCCGAACAAAGACAAACCCTCGTTGACCAATACGCCGCAGGCTATTCGGAAGTAATGCGCAGCCTTGCGGACTTCCCTGCCGAAGCCTTGACCTCGCATCTGATTCCCGGCAAATGGAGCGCCGCAGAAATCGTGCAGCATCTGGCCGACAGCGAAATGCGCAGCGCCCTGCGTTTGCGCCAACTGCTCGCCGAAGAACAACCCGTTATTCAAGGCTACGATGAAGCCACACACGCAACGCTCCTGCGCTACAACGAACGCGACATCGCGCCCGCGCTCGACGCCATTCGCGGCGCACGCGCTACCACCGTGCAACTGCTTCAATTGATGTCCGAAAAAGACTGGGCGCGCGAAGGCATGCACACGGACACAGGCCGCTACACAGCCGAAGACTGGCTTAATATTTACGCTGCCCATGCCCACAATCACGCCGCGCAAATCCGAAAACTAAAAGAAGCACTCGATTAACAGTTTTCGGTTTTCAGTCGCCAATCTAATTCCATTAGCGAGAATCGAAATTGTTTTACTGAAAACTCAAAACCGAAAACTGAAAACTGTCCGGCTTTTCCTTGACAAAGATTTGAGCGGCAAGCAAAATCCCGTCTCGCTTCTTGCGGTTCTTTTTTGTTCATCTTCCATTGCGCGATAACGCTATCAGACAATCCAGATGGCTGTGCCGACGAAAATTTCATCGACTGCTTCAACGCTCGCGCCCGTCCGCGAGACATCTCTGCCGGGCTTGCAACTTGTGAATCGCGGCAAAGTGCGCGATGTGTACATGATCGACGATGAACGTTTATTGATCGTTGCGACTGACCGCATCTCTGCCTTCGATTGCGTGCTGCCGACGCCGATCCCGCGCAAAGGAGAAGTCTTGACCGCGCTCTCCAAGTTCTGGTTTGAACGATTGCAAAAAATTTCCCCGCACCATCTTTTGGCAACTGAAATCGAACGAATGCCGGACGCCGTCAAGCAGCACGCGGGAGTTTTGCGCGGGCGTTCGATGTTCGTCAAACGCACGGACGTTTTTCCAATCGAATGCGTCGTGCGCGGCTACCTGAGCGGATCGGGCTGGAAGGATTACGAGCGCACAGGCGAAGTATGCGGTCATCGCTTGCCGAAGGATTTGCGTGAATCCGATAAATTACAGCAGCCGATTTTCACGCCCGCAACGAAGGCCGCAACAGGCCACGACGAAAACATCAGCGAAGAAGCGGCGGCGGTAATTTTAGGCGCGAGCGTGATGAAACAATTGCGCGAGACGTCTCTTCATTTATACCGCGAGGCAAGCGAGTATGCAGGAACGCGTGGCATCATCATTGCCGACACCAAGTTTGAATTCGGGCGCGATGCAGACGGCAACATCATTCTGATTGATGAAGCACTGACGCCCGACTCTTCGCGCTTCTGGCCTGCCGACGAATACGCGCCCGGCACAGCACAGCCGTCCTTCGATAAACAGTTCGTGCGCGATTATCTGGAAACTCTCCAGTGGGGCAAACGCCCGCCCGCGCCCGCTTTGCCCGCAGAAGTTTCCAACGCGACTGCCGCGCGCTACACGGAAGCGTACAGGCGATTGACGGGAAGCGAACTGTGAAAAGGCAGATGTCGGATGTTAGATACTAGATGTCAGTTCCGACTTTCACTAGCATCCAGCATCTGACATCTAACATCTGCCTTGAATGACTGTCTTTGATTTATTCGTGCTCGCAATTATTGCTGCATCCGTTGTCGCGGGCGCGTTGCGCGGGATCGCGCGGGCAATCGTGACGGGCATCGCGCTTATCATCGGGATTGTTTTGGCGGCGCGCGGATATGAAGCGGCGGGCAGCGTGTTGCGCGCTCTCGGCTTCGTCGAATCAAATGCGCGGGCAAACGCGTGAGGCTTTCTCTTCATTGCGTTGCTCGTGTTATTTGCCGGATTCATCGCCGGACGCATCCTTCGCGGCAGTTTGCAACGCGCGCGTCTGGGCTGGATTGACCGGGTGCTCGGCGGCGCATTCGGCATGTTGCGCGGCTTGGCAGTCTGCTCCTTGTTTTATCTGGCGCTGACGGCTTTTCCTGTGCGTCTCGCAAGCGTCGAGGAAGCGCGCACCGCGCCCGCTCTGGCCGTCGGTGCCGGGCTGCTTGCGCGTCTCACATCGCAGGATGTGCGCTCGCACTTTGTAAACGAATACAGAAGGCTGATAAACGATTAAGGTTTCGCTCGGATTAAAGTTCGCCGGAGAATCACACAGATGCAGATGCGCGTTCGCCTCGAAGCACTGATAGACGAAATGCTTGACGGCCAGATTTTGCTCGACGAAGCCGTTGCAGAGTTTGAAAAACTGTACATACAAAAAGCACTCGCACGCCATAAAGATCGCCTTTCGCGCACCGCAAGCATTCTCGGCATTCACCGCAACACACTCTCCAAACGCGTCGCCGCCTATCGCTCGCAGGAGCGCGCTATCGTTAGCCGCGCCGCCGCCAAATCCCGCACTCGCCGCTGACTCGCCGCGCTCGCTCCGCCTGTAAGCAACCACCTGAATAGTCTCGAAACGGAGCTTTTGTTCGTAAAGAGTTGACAATCATTCCTGCTCTCGCTATATTCTTAGCACTCGTACAAAGAGAGTGCTAACCAAAGTCTTAACTTACGCAATCAAACCCAACAACCGAATTTTTACGGTAATTTGAAAGGAGCAAGAAAGCATTATGGCAACCAGCATCAAACCATTGCATGATCGTGTGATCGTGCGCCGCATCGAAGAAGGCGAACAGGTGCGCGGCGGAATTATCATCCCGGACACCGCCAAAGAAAAGCCGATGGAAGGCGAAGTAATCGCCGCCGGTGAAGGCAAATATAAGAACGATGGTACGCGCCAAGCGCCGGACGTAAAAGCGGGAGACCGCGTGCTGTTCGGCAAATACAGCGGCTCGGAAATCACGCTCGACGGTGACGAGCTTCTCATCATGCGCGAAGACGAAATTCTCGGCATCATCAGCCGCGCGGGTGCAGCAGCAGGCGGATCGGGCAACACCACCGGCGGCGGCAAAAAAGGCGGCAAGTAGTTTCCCGCAAGGTTGAAACACTCTAACGCTTTTTCATGCACGAAAACAGAAGTTTTGAATTCAGGAGAAAAGTAAAGTTATGGCAAAACAAGTAATTCATGGCGAAGAATCGCGCGCGGCTATCCTGCGCGGCGTCAATCAACTCGCCGATGCGGTCAAGATTACGCTCGGCCCCAAAGGGCGCAACGTCGTCATAGACAAAAAGTTTGGCTCACCGACGATCACCAAAGACGGCGTCACGGTGGCGAAGGAAATTGAATTAAAGGACGCGCTCGAAAACATGGGCGCGCAGATGGTGCGCGAAGTCGCCAGCAAGACTTCCGATGTCGCGGGCGACGGCACGACGACGGCAACCGTGCTCGCGCAAGCGATTTTCCGCGAGGGCGTCAAGACTGTTGCGGCGGGCGCGAATCCCATGGCATTGAAGCGCGGCATTGATAAAGCCGTCGAGCGCGTGATGGAAGAGATCAAGCGCCTTGCGAAGCCTGTCAAGGGCGACGCCATCGCGCAGGTCGGAACCGTTTCCGCTAACGGCGACGCGAACATCGGCAGCATCATTGCCGAAGCGATGGACAAGGTCGGCAAAGACGGCGTCATCACTGTTGAAGAAGCGAAGACGATGGAAACGACGCTCGACATCGTTGAAGGTATGCAGTTTGATCGCGGCTACCTTTCGCCTTACTTTGTGACAGACCCGGAACGCATGGAAGCTGTCCTTGAAAATCCAGTGATTCTCATCAACGAAAAGAAAATTTCTTCGATGAAGGATTTGCTGCCGCTATTGGAGCAGGTCGCAAAGCTCGGCAAGCCGATGGTGATTATTTCGGAAGATGTCGAAGGCGAAGCGCTCGCCACGCTGGTTGTCAACAAACTGCGCGGCACATTGAACATCGCCGCCGTGAAAGCGCCGGGCTTCGGTGATCGCCGCAAAGCGATGCTCGAAGACATTGCGATTTTGACGGGCGGCAAGGTTATCTCCGAAGACCTCGGCATCAAATTGGAGAACGTCAAGCTGGAAGATTTAGGACGCGCTAAGAAAGTGACGATTGACAAGGACAACACGACCATCGTCGAAGGCGCAGGCGAGGCCACTGACATTCAAGGCCGCGTGAAAACTTTGCGCGCGCAGATCGAAGAAACTTCTTCTGATTATGACCGCGAGAAATTGCAAGAACGTCTGGCGAAACTCGTCGGCGGCGTTGCAGTCATCAAAGTCGGCGCGGCAACCGAGACGGAAATGAAGGAAAAGAAGGCGCGCGTCGAAGATGCGATGCACGCGACACGCGCAGCCGTCGAAGAAGGCATCGTTCCCGGCGGCGGCGTGACACTCGTTCGCGCAGCCAAAGCGCTTGAGAAGTTCCGCGCCAACGCAGAAGGCGAAGGCGACGCGGACGAGCAGATTGGCGTGACCATTATCCGTCGCGCGCTCGAAGAACCGCTTCGTCAAATCGTGCAGAACGCTGGCAAGGAAGGCGCAGTTGTCGTCGAACGCGTGCGCACGGAGAAGAATGAGAACGTCGGCTTCAACGCCGCGACCGAAGTCTTTGAAGACCTCGTCAAAGCGGGCGTCATCGATCCGGCGAAAGTCACACGCACGGCGCTTCAGAACGCTGCGTCAATCGCCGGACTGATGCTCACGACCGAAGCGATGGTTTCGGAACTTCCCGAAGACGACAGAGCGCCGCAGGGTATGGGCGGCGGCGGCATGGGCGGGATGGGCGGCGGCATGGGCATGTAATAACGCCTGTTCGCAGCACCAAAGCAAAAAAGCGGCTTCGTTCTCTCTTGAGCGAAGCCGCTTTTCTTTTATTGCCGCCGATCTTATTTGCCTTTTTGTCGGGCGACGATGGTGTTTTCGATTTGCTTGTAGGTAGCTTCGGGGACAACCTTTTTTCTTAAGAGGTAAGTCTTTTCTCTGTACGGGCGATTGCTGATGATCTTCTGCGAGTAGGCTTGGCCGACGCCGGGCAGCGCGTCCAATTGCTCTTTCGTCGCAGAATTCAAATCGAGCGGTTCGCCGTTCATCGCGTTTGAATTGGCGGTGGCGGTGTTCGCGTTGACGTTCGCATTACCGTTCATCGCGGCATTATTTTTATTGCCGTTGTCGGCGGTTACGTTGGAGTTGATTGTCGTCGTCGTGGTCGCCGCGGCGCTATTGCCGTTGAGCGGCGCGCTCATGTTAGCGGTAGTGTCGCTTAGGTTTGTGCCAGCGGTGTTAGAAGCACTGATGGTAACGCTCGTTGTGCTTTTTGTGGTGGTCGCGCTGTTTTCATTGCCGTTAGAATTTGTTCCGCCCGCATTGCTGCATCCGATCCAGAGCACGACAGCGCTGAACAAAGCCAACAAAGCTAAATTTCGTCGCATTTATCTTCTCCTGTATGTTTTAGATTTCGACGCCAGATTTCTTCAGACGCGCGCAAAGGCTTAAAAACTTTTCTACAATATACTAAATTTCCGTATACAGCGCGCAGATTTTGCAGTCACTAAGCAGCCTTCACATCAAACGAAATTATGCTTGCGGCAGAGGCTTTTGAAAGCGCGCTTCGATGAGGCCGCCGCGTTTGATTCCGTGCCGCGCGGCGAGTTCCGGGTAGGAAGCCATTTCCGCATCGGCGTCTGCAAGGCCAATCGTTTTTTCGATTTCAAGAATCAATTTTTCTTCCGCTTCGATCTCGACAAACAGGCCGAACGAAAGTTCATCGACGACGACTTCCGCGCCCGCGATGTCCCATGTCGCGCGCCGTTTTTCGTAGACTAGCGCGGGCGCAAAACCGACGGCGCAAAGAATGTGGTGTAGTGCATCGGCATTATCAACCAGCGTCTCATCTTCGCGCTGATGCTTAATCGCAGCGGAAGAAGCGAAGCGTTGCTTAAAGGTGAGCAAGGCTTTGCCGCCGACTCTTCGCAGGCGCAAAACCTGTCGCTCCATGTCGAGCGTGCCACCCGCGTACAAAGTATTCTCTTCAAACTCTTCGCCGCGCAGAAGTGCTCCGGCCTGCGGCAAACACCGCAACAGTTCTTCGCGCTGCGCGAGAGTCAAACGATATTTCTTTTCAATCTCAAGTCCCATTAGAGGAAAGATGCTAGATGTTAGATATTAGATGTCGGCGGAATGCGCTCTATCACCGGCGTCCATAATCACTAACATCTAGCATCTGCTTTTCATGTCTGTCGTATCCAGCGTATCACTTCGGGAATCGTCGCGCGTTTGCCGTACATTAACATGCCCGTGCGATAGATGCGCGCGGCAAGCCAGACGAGGCCGACGATTGTTAGCAGTCCGATGAAGAGCGAGAGCGCGATCTGCCAGAGAGGTGGCTGTTGCGTGATGATGCGCACGAGCATGATGATCGGCGAAAAAAACGGGATCATCGAGAGCCAGAAGGCAAAGCTCGAATCCGGCGCGCGTATCACGGGAAAGGCCATGTAGAATGCCATCATCAACATGAAGATGACGGGCAGCCCGAGTTGTCCGCCCTCCTGCGTCGTCGTCACCATCGAGCCGACGAGCGCATAAATTGTTGCGTAAAGAAAATAGCCGAGTAAAAAGAAAAGAAAAAAGTAAACGATGAGCGTCGGCGGGATGTGCGGCAAATTGACAGGCCAGCCGCTTGCCACAAGCATTGCCACTCCGTAGAGCGCGAACAACCCGAAGGCGATTGCCCAGACAGAGAGCTGCGTGAGCGCGACCAGCGAAACGCCGATTAGTTTGCCCATCATCAACGTAAAGGCGTTGACCGAAGAAAACAACACTTCGGCGATGCGCGTGTTTTTATCTTCGACCACCGCCGAGAGAATCACCTGCCCGTATATAATGATCGTCAGGTAAATAAGAAAGCCGACGATGAAGACCAGATAAAATGCTTGACCGGTATCCTTCGTTTCATTTTTCTCATTGTAAGGAATCGAGCTTAAACGAACGGGCGCATCCATCTCGCGCACGACGCCCGGATCAATGTTGGCATCGGTCATGCGCTGTGCGCGAACGGCGCTCGACACGCGCGAAGCGATTTGTTCGCGCGTTACTATATCGCTCGTGTTGCGCGCGTAGTAAGTCGCTTCGTGGCTTTGCAGCACGTCGCGCGGAATGACAATATAACCGTCCAGTTCGTTTTTGCGTATGCGTTCGTTCAAATCCGGCTTCACATCGGCAAGGCTGCGATTGCCTAGCGGAATTTGTTCGACTTTGTAGAAACCTTTGAGCGCCGCCGTTCCCTGCCGCACGCGATCCTGAGTGTTCGAGTTGACGCTATTCTCGATTGGATTTTCATTCTTCGCATCCGTTGCCGCGCGATTATCTTCGCGCATAATCGCGTCCGCCACGCGCGCAGACAAATTCCCGCTTTCATCAACGATGGCGATGCGCGTTGCGTCTCCGGCTTTGATGCCGAAAAGAAGTCCCGGCACGACGGCAAACAGCACAACCATCAAAGGGCCGAGCAAGGTTGCGACGATGAACATTTTCGTGCGCACGCGTTGCAGATATTCGCGCTTTATCACGGCAAACAATTTAGTCATGCGCTGCCTCCTACCTTTTCGATGAAGATGTCGTTCAAGCTCGGCTCGACAAGCTCGAATTTCGTGATGCGCGCATTCGCGGCGATCAACCTATGAAGAAGTTCCTGCGCGTTCGCGCCTTCGGCGAGCAGCGCTTCCATTTCGTCGCTGTGCTGTTCGATTTTTGCGACCAGCGTTTTGTCTTCGAGCACATCAGTGCCGCCCTCTACGCGCAGCGCGACGGAATTGCGCCCGAAGCTTTGTTTCACTTCGCGCAAGGGGCCGTCTAAAATCTTTTGCGAGCGATTGATTAAACAAATGTCGTCGCACAATTTCTCGGCCTGTTCCATTAAGTGCGTCGAAAAGATAATCGTTTTGCCGGAAGCTTTGAGTTCCAGCACAACGTCCTTCAGCAATTCGACGTTGACGGGATCGAGGCCGGAAAACGGTTCGTCTAAAATCAGCAAATCGGGATCGTGTATAACGGCGGTGATGAACTGTATTTTCTGCTGCATACCTTTCGACAGCTCATCGGTTTTCTTTTTTTTCCATTCCGTCAATTTCAGTTTCTGGAGCCAGTGGTCGATGCTCGCGTCGGCGGCCTTGCTGCTCAAGTTCTTCAATTCGCCGAAGAAGCGCAGTTGTTCATCAACGCGCATCTTTTTGTAGAGGCCGCGTTCTTCCGGCAGATAGCCGATACGGTCTTGCAGTTCGCGTCCCATGCGTTGCCCGAAAAGCTCTATCGTTCCCGAATCGGGCGCGGTGATATTGACGATCATGCGAATCGTCGTGGTCTTGCCCGCTCCGTTCGGGCCGATCAGCCCGTAGATTCTTCCCGGCCTTACGGCGAGGCTCAAATCGCTGACCGCCGTGAAGTCGTCGAAGCGTTTGGTCACGCCTGAAAGCACGAGCGTGTGTTGCCGGTTGTTCATATCAAAGCTGTCCCCACAGCTCAAACCAACTTTGCTTATAAAGTGATTATAATGGAAAGGCGCGTTTCATTTGCACGCCCGTGTTGTACGAAGAAGGCGGCTTGAAAGTTCTAAATCATCGGCTCTCGCGCTCCTTGAAATGCGTGGTATGATGTGCGCGCCGTGTTTCGCGTTTTACTTTCCTCTTCAGGTTTTATCGCTATGCCAACTCTAATCTCTCTTATCAAACGGTGTTCCTGCGCTGCACTCGTATGCTGTATTGCGCTGCTATCAGCGCTTCATGCACAGCAAAGGGACGCAGCAGGACAAGCACAGACGCCGCCGGATCAAAATCAAGACGTGATACGCATTAACACAGATTTAGTGCAAACCGATGTCACGGTCTTCGATAAGTCAGGCCGCTTCGTTGATAATTTATCGCGCGAACAATTTGAACTGCGCGTTGACGGCAAGCCACAGCCGATTTCCTTTTTCGAGCGCGTGACGGCAGGCACAGTCAACGAAGAAGCACAGATTGCAGCAGCGCGCGGAGTGGCGCGTGTTTCAAACAATGCGTCAAAGGTACGGCCACTCGATCGCGGGCGCACGATTTTTTTCTTTGTCGATGATCTACACTTATCATTCGATAGCCTTGCGCGCGCGCGCAAAACCATCCTGCGTTTCATCGACAATGAAATGGGACAGAACGATCAGGCGTTGATTGTTTCGACAAGCGGCCAGACGGGTTTTCTAGGGCAACTCACCGACAACAAAATCGTGCTGCGCGCTGCCGCTTCCAGACTCTCCTTCCATGACCGCACGACACGCGACATCGAACGCCCGCCGATGAGCCAGTATCAGGCGCTCGCCATTGATCGACGCGACTCCGATGCGCTCGGCTACTTTATCGACGCGACGATACGCGACAATCCGGGCATGACGCGCGACACAGCGGAAAGCATGGTGATGAATCGCGCACACCAAATTCTTGAAGGCGCGGCTTATCTTGCCAATAACACACTTTCGACGCTCGATAGCCTCGTGAAGTCTTCATCTAAATTGCCGGGGCGCAAGCTCGGCTTTTTTATTTCCGACGGCTTTTTCCTAGACACGCGAACGTCAGACACGACGGGACGATTGCAGCGCATCACGGACGGCGCGGCGCGCTCCGGCACAGTGCTTTACACGATGGACGCGAGAGGGCTTTCAACCGGCTTGCCGGATGCGAGTAGCGATGTGCCGTTCGATGCGACAGGCCGCCTGTCACGCGTCGATCTAGGTGAGTTGTCCGCTTCGCAGGAAGTGCTTTATACGCTTGCTTCGGAGACGGGCGGACGGGCACTGCTCAACACCAACGCGCTCGACAAAGCTTTGATGAAAACGCTCAAGGAGACTTCCGCCTATTATCTGCTCGCGTGGCAACCGGAACAATCCGAAGGACGCGCTAACAATAAATTTCGCACGATCAAAGTAACGATTAAAGAGCGACCAGACCTGACGGTGTTAACGCGGCGCGGGTTTTTCACTTCGCCGTCGCCCGAAGCTCCCGCTGCCAAACGCGGTAAAAACAAGAACGCTACCCCCGTGACTACTACGGTTGAGAAAACGCCGGACAGCGAACTGCGCGCCGCTCTCGGTTCTCTTTATGCACGCACGGAATTGCCTGTGGCTGTTTCCGTCGGCTACACGGATGCTCCCGGTGCAGGCACGATTTTAACTGCTGTCGTTCAGCTCGACACTGAACAACCCGAACCATCTGTTACTAATACAGCACCGCAAACTAATGTAGCCGATGTAGTAACTGTAATCTTCGACGATCAAGGCAAGCCCGTTTCGAGTTTGAAGGATCGGATCACAGCGGTTTCCGGCAAAACATCCGAAACACCGAAGCGTAGCGTTCTTTTCACACGCCAGTTCCGGCTCCCACAGGGACTGTATCAAGTGCGCGTGGCGGCGCGCGAAAGTGCAACGGGACGCACGGGCAACGCGATACAATGGATCGAGATACCGAAAATTGAGCAGGGGAAATTCGCGCTGGGTAGTTTGTTTATCGGTGAGCGCTCCGCAGTCGAAGCGAAAAGCGCTGCTGCTTCCCAATCAGCGCCGCCCGTTATTATCAGCGCTAATCATCGCTTTGCGCGCTCTTCATATTTGCGCTTCGTGACGAATATCTACAACGCGACGCACGCCGACAACAAATCTGCCGACGTGGGGATTCAGGTGCAGGTATTCCGCGACGATCAGCCGATCATCACCGCGCCATCAAACAAATTATCGATTGACGGCGTTACTGATTTAATGCGCATTCCTTATGCTGCGGAACTTACGCTCAGTGGCATTCCCGCCGGTCAATACGTTTTACAACTCACGGCGATTGACCGCGCAGCGAAAGCGAGCGCTTCACAACGCGTCAATTTTGTTGTCGAATGAAATTATTTTTTCGTTGAATTATAGTTCGATTTCGCGCGCGTAACTTAGTTCATCAAGCGAGCGTAATGAATCGAGCGCGTCTTTGCCGAGCGGCGCATCCGTTTCGATCACGGCCATCGCTTCGCCGCCTCGTTCCCGCCTGCCAAGATGAAAGCTACTAATATTAACGCCGCGCTCGCCCAAGGCGCTGCCGATGCGCCCGATCACGCCCGGCACGTCTCGATTGCGCGTTACCAAGAGATGCCCGCGCAGAATGGCTTCAAGGCGAAAGCCGTTGATCTCCGTGATGCGCCCGTCGCTTTGCATTCCGAAGAGAGCCCCCGCGACAAGCTGTTCCGCATCTGTCATTAAGACGCGCGTGCGAATATGGCTCATCGTGCCGATGCCCTTCGCTGCGCCGCTTGCTCCGGCAGTCCTCGCATAAGAAGTCGTGATCGAGAGGCCGCGCTCCTCTGCGATTAGAAAAGCGTTGACGACATTAACGCGCGCGCTCAGGTTGCGCAAAAGACCTGCGACGAAAGCGCGCGTGACCGGCGCGGCATCCATCTCCGCCAATTCTCCCGCGTACTCTAACTGCACTTCGCGCACGACAGCTTTATCGTCTAAAAGCTGCGCCTGAAATCGTCCGAGACTTTCCGCCAGCGCGATGTACGGTTGAAGCGCTTGCAACTGCTGCGCGTTCATCGCAGGTGCATTGACTGCGCCGCGCAAAGCGCCAGTTAAAAAGTAGTCGCGCATTTGTTCGGCGACTGTCACCGCGACGCCTTCCTGCGCTTCGGTTGTCGATGCGCCGAGATGCGGCGTGACGATTACATTATCGAATGCAAGCAAGGGATGATTTGTCGGCGGCGGTTCTTCCGTAAACACGTCGAGCGCCGCGCCCGCGACTTTGCCGGAGACGAGCGCATCGCTTAAAGCCTTTTCGTCTACGAGACCTCCGCGCGCGCAGTTGATAATGCGCACGCCATCTTTCATTTTAGCGAAGGCTTCCGCGCCGACGATGCCGCGCGTTTCGGGCGTGAGCGGCGTGTGTACCGTCAGAAAATCCGCGCGCGCATAGACTTGATCGAGCGGCGCAAATTCGAGTTCCGCGTCAAGCAAGCTTTCAGGAGTGACAAACGGATCATACGCGACAACGTTCATGCCAAGCCCGCGCGCGCGCGCAGCAACAACACGCCCGATGCGCCCCAGCCCGACGATACCCAGCGTCTTTCCTTGAAGTTCGACGCCGACAAAGCGTTTGCGTTCCCAGCGCCCGGCTTTAAGGCTTGCGTTGGCCTGCGGCACCTGTCGCGCGAGCGCCGTCAGCAAGGCGATGGTGTGTTCGGCGGTTGTAATAGTATTGCCGTCCGGCGCATTCATCACGACGATGCCGCGCTGCGTTGCCGCCGCGATGTCTATGTTGTCAACGCCGACTCCGGCGCGTCCGACGGCGCGCAAACGCACGGCTTCGTCCATCACGCGCGCGGTCACCTTCGTTTCACTGCGCACGATCAGAGCATCGTAGCCGGATATTATTTTGCATAGTTCGTCAGGCGACATGCCGGTTCTTTTTTCAACTGTGAATCCGGCGGCGCGCAAAGGCTCAAGCCCGCTTTCCTTCACATCGTCGGAGACCAGTATTTTCGTTTCACTCATAATAGTTATTAGTCCGACAGGGAGCGCGCAAGTAAGAAAAGCGCGGCTTTATTACCCTAACCCTTTCATCCTATATTGATTTGTAGAGAGCTTTTGAGAATAAGAGATTTAGACTGTCATGGCACGCGCGCGTTTGCGGTGTTAGAATTCAATCGAAGTAACCGGGCGACAAATTCATTCGACGAAAAGAGTGCCACGACGAAGCAATGGAAGTTTTTGTTTACCGCGACGGAGCCGATCACGTCGAAGAGAATATTGCCGCAGATCAATTGCCGGAACTGCTGCGCGATCAATCTCTCATCATCTGGGTCGATATGGAGCAACCGGGCGAAGAAGATCACCGTGTCTTGCTCGATACATTCGGCTTTCATCCGCTGACAGTCGAAGATTGCCG
>JBPCOJ010000131.1:0-27070 GCA_051000345.1 Pyrinomonadaceae bacterium
AAGCCTGAATACTCGCACCAGCACCAAGCACTACAACGTGAGGTCGCTGCATTTTAACTTGTGCTATCTCGTCTTCTGCGCTAAATAACATTCCCATACTAAGCACTCCAACTTTCAGTTACAAGAAACAGCGAACAACCATTATATGCCCGACAGCGTAAATAAACTTCCCTGTTTTAAGAGAAGGCCGTGTGCTTTATCATTCACCGACGGCTTTGGCGGCGCGCGGGCGTCGTGTTCGGCGCGGCGTTGGCGCAGCGGTTTGCGGCGCAACGGAGTCAATCGGCGCAACGGAAGAAACGAGCGCGGGCGCTTCGACGGACTGCAGATTGCGCGTGCGGCGCGCGGCGGCGCGGCCTTGTTCGCGTTCGGCTTCGGCGTTGGCGATGCGCTTGGCCTTGTCTATGCGCTTGCGCGGCACGAGTTGAAAACGCAGCTCCATTTCCTGCGCGACTTTGAAAATGTGTTTGGCCTTTGCGCCGTGTTCGGCGCGCTTGATGACTTCGTCCAATTCAAGCAGTTCGGCTTGATCGTCTTTGCTAATCCAGATATAAGCGGGTTCCGCCATTTCTCTTTTGACCTCCAATCGAATAAGCGCGCGCATGTCTGCCGCGATGGGCGGCGGCAAACTCGCGCGCGTCTTGACAGGCGAAGCAGGCTTTGGGGGAGCCGCCCGTTCCGCGAAATAGTTTGCGACGAGCGCATCGACATCCGCGCGATGCTCGTCGTAGTAAAGCGCAAAATCACGACAGCGCGTGCGGTAAACGCAGTTCACCGAACACACGAGCGCGTCCTTGAAATGCGCGAACCGATTGCAATAAAGTTTTAAGCGCATCGAGCTTCGCTCCCGCCCAGCATTTCGGCGATAACACTCGGTTTCGTGCGAAAGCAAAAGCGCGGAAGAGAACAGGATTTTCAAATTAACGGGAGTGAACGGACTATAGCATGATTGTGCCGCGCGTGCAACTTGTCCCGCACGCGCAACGCAAAGGTGACGGGCTTTCACGCGGCTTATCTTTGGCCTATAATGCGCGCACTCGTTTTTCTACGGCGCTGTCTCGAAGCTTGCTCGACGCCGACATTTTTGGACAGCAAATGTTTCTCACAAACCGCCCTTGCGACTGTTAATGCGCTGCCTCGCGGCGCGGGAGTTTCCTCATCATGTACAAACCGAATTTTTGCTCGGCGTGCGGCGAACAAATCGTGCGCGATAAATGGCGCATCTGGACAAGCAGGCGTTTTTGCCAGACGTGCGCGCCGCGCTTTCGCAAGGAAGGAGTCGTCGCGCCCATAATCGCCGCCGCAATAATTTTCAGCGCGGGTCTCGCCGCCGCAAACCTCGCGCGAAATTTCTCCAACGCCGCGCCGCCGCCGCTCATCGTCGAGCGCAACAACGACAACCGCACGATGAAGAAGGCCGGTGAAGCGTCCACGCCTGCCGCCGTCTCGAAAGAGTCTGCGTTGTCCGTTGACGCCGAACCGAAGACAATCCCCGCACCGAATTCCAACTCCGGCTTCGCCAAAGCGGGAGACGGCGCGACGGGCGAACGCATCACAGACCCCAACGAAATCGTTTCCATCTGTGGCGCGCGCACGCAAAAAGGCACGCCCTGTTCGCGGCGCGTGCGCGGCACCGGGCGCTGCTGGCAGCACAAAGGTTTGCCCGCGATGCTGCCCGCCTCTAAGTTGATTGTAGAAGGATAGTTAGATAGGACATAATGCTTGTGTGTCGCTTGCCCTAGTGTGACTATAGTGTGACAACACCCGAAAAAAGTAGGTTTTCGAGTTGATCGCTTGCGCCTTCGCGTTCTTCCTTGAGAACGTGCGCGTAGTGGTCGAGCGTGAATTCTACGCTCGAATGTCCGGCCTGTTCGCTCACGGTTTTCGGTTTGACGCCGCTCAAAAGCGAGAGCGTTACATAAGAGTGGCGCAGATCGTAAAGCCGGATTGTTTCGGGAAGTTCCGCACGTTTCAGCGTCGGCTTGAACCAATAAGTTGTAACGTGCTTTCGATGAAGCGGCGTGCCAATCTTCGTTGGAAAAACAAGATCGTTATTTTGATAATGCTGTCCCAACTTCAAACGTTCTTCCAACTGTTTGCGCTTGTGCTCTTGTAGCTCGCGCGCAATCTGCAAGGGAAAGTAAACATCACGCTCGCTTGCTTTGGATTTCAGCTTGCCGAACTCCCAACCGCCGCCGTCCAAAATCCAGATCATCGCGCGCCGGACACGCGCCACGCCGCGCTTCGCATTGTCCAAATCTAACTCTTTCCATTGCAACCCTAAGAATTCTTCCGGCCTCATTCCTGTGGAAAGCGCGAAGCGTAGTAAAACGCCGTGCGAACACTCGCGCGATGCCTTGACGAAGCGCGCGGCTTCATCCGGCGCAAGAAAGTGCATCTCTTTCTTTTCGATGCCCGGCGCAGTTGCGAGGCTCGCCGGATTCTTTAACAACACTTCCCACTTCATCGCTTGCTTAAACGCCGTGCAAAGCCTCGCATGAACGTGTCGCACGGTGCGCCCGGACAAGCCTTGCCCTAAAAGTTTCGCGTATAAATCTTCGATGTCTAAGGGCTTAACTTGTGCCAGCCGACAATTACCAAGCGACGGGCGCACGTATCGCTGCATTAAATCGCAGTACCATGTGTGAGTGTTCGGGCGGACATGCTTTTGCGAATGTTTTAGCCAACGGTCAAGATAATCGTTGACCGACATTGTTTGCGGTTCGAGCGGCAAGCCTTTGTCGCGCGCCGTTTCTTTCTCGCGCGCAAACTTCCGCGCTTCCGATTTTGTTCCCGTGAACATTTTATTGTAGAAGGCACGCTTGCCTTTGGTGTCGCGTCCCGTGAAGATGCGAACCATGTACTTCTTGTCTTTTTCTTTTTCGATAATTTGAGCCATTGTGTTTGGCCTCCTTTCGGAAGCGGACTCTAACCGTTGCCGTGCAACACTCGCAAGCGTTTTGCGGGCGCGTGGCCTTTTTGTTCAACGATGCCGCCCTGTTTAATAAACTCGCTTACAACATCTTCCGTCCATCGTTTAGTACGCTGCCCAAGTAGAACGGCGGGCAGCTTTCCTTCACGCTCAAGGCGATAAACGGCTTGCGTGTTGATTTGAAGCCGCGCGGCAACATCCCGCGCGATTAGAAGCGGCGGCGCGGCGGGCGCGGTCTGTTGTTCCGGTTCTATTTCGGAAAGAAGGCGCGCAATCTGTGCCGATAGTTTTTGAATCGCTTCGCTTTTCATAGTCAACACCGATTCTCATAACTCGCGTTTCTGCGCTTGACGTTCTGCGTCGGCGCTCGCCAGCCCGCCGTCAATTTCCATGATTGCCGCCCGCTCTGCTACTTCGTCGGCGGCGCACAACCAATCCGGCGCAAGATCATCGTGTATTGAAAGCGTACCGGAAGCAGCATGATGAGCCATGCCATTAGAAGAAGTTTGTTTTCTATCTTCACTATCTTCACTATCTTCACATTTCGCATTTTCATTAAGGTTTTGCTGTGAAGATGAATGTGAAGATAGTGAAGATGAGCTTGAAAATCGAAAATCCGTTATTTCATCTTCACAGCTATCTTCACAGGAAAAAGCCTTGTTTTCGTCGCTTTGTGAAGGGAGTGAAGATAGTGAAGATGAATTGCAAAGATTATCTAGCCGGGCGATGTTTCGGCGTGTTAAGCCCGTCGCTGGCTCGCGCGTTGCTTCTGTGATGTTCCATCCTGATACACGAAGCGTTGGAGCGCAGCGCGCCAGCGCGCCGGATAAAGCGCGGGCATCTTTCGGCCAACCTGTCGGCAAACTCTTTGGATCGCCCAAGCTGTCATTTAGCTTTGTCAGTAATTCTTTGAGTGTGATTGTCAAAGGTTCGCCGCCGCGTGCTTCCATCAAAGCTGTGAGCGCCGATGCGACGGGCGAGGCTTCAAGGGCAAGATCGTTCGCCGCTCTGCGATTGCCGTTGTAGGCTTGCAGGAACGCGCCCGGCGCGCAGCCAAGCGCCGCCTCTGCTGCCGTCGCCCACTTCGCAAAGTCTGCCATGCGCGGAAGCCGCTCAAGCTTTACGTTTGGAAGATTCTTTTGCGCCGTCGCCACCGCATCGCACAATGCGCCAAGCAAGCGCGGGCGGGCGGCGGCAAACTCCAACCAGAAGCCGCCTTCATCTTTGCGCGCGTGCTCCGGTATGGTCGGCAGATGCAGCACAATCGCGCGGTCAAGCAGATCGGCGCGGGCTGCAATATCATCAATACCATTTATCAGGATCGGGCGCGTCGCATCGAAAATTGTTTCTTCATCGTTTTCGTAGTGCGCGCGAGTAGCAAAGCCGCCGCCCGTCGAGACGCGGCACAAAGCATCTGAATACCACAAGGGAAGCGCGGAAAGATTATCAAGCGCGATGCACCAGCTATTACTTGCCGCAATCGCTAAATCCCAACCGTTGCGCTGCTCGCTTCGTAGCGCCGCTTGGTTCGGGTCAATAAGGAAACGCAGCACGCGCGCCGTTGTGCTCTTGGCGCTCCCTTGCTCGCCTGTCAAACTTAATACAGGGAAGTTAGGGGCATCGCCGCGAAGCGCCGCCACAAGCCACGCCAGAAGCAATGTCAAATCGGATTCATCGCGCACGTTGACGAAGCGGCGAAGCTCGCGCACATTGCCGCCCTGTTCCGGCGCAGGCAAAGCTTGCATTCCTTTCGCACGGCGAAAGCGCACGGGCGCATCCTTCGCTTCGATCACGCGCCAACCGTTCGCGGAGATAGCGACGATGCGCCATTCTTCGTCACACAGATCGAGATAGGTTATGCCCTCATGCCCGGCAAGCCTCGTAAAGATGCGCCGCTCTGCGCCGTCGAATCGCGCGACGCTGGACAGCACGCCAACGGCGTCAAGCATGGCCTGCGAACTTGGCGGGCGCTTCTCTAAAGTGTAGTAACGCCATTCGAGCCATAGCCGGAAACCTTTACCACTTAGCTTGCTCGTTTCTGTGTGCGTGCCGATGGTGTAGCTTGCGAAAGCGTCGCCTTCCGGCGTGTGCCACAATTCCGCTTCCCTGCCGAGCGCGACAAGCTGCGCGGCCTGCGATTGCCCTTGTGATTCGCTTTGCTCGCGTTCCTGTGTGTCTGCGCTTGCAGTGATGCTGCGAAGTTCAGTTGATGCGTGCGCAAGAAGATCATCAACGCTTTTCCCGGAAACAAAGAAATCATCTAGGCCAAGTTTCGCGCCGCCATCGCCGGAAGGAAGGTAAATCAAACTCACGCGCGCATGGCGACTTTCGAGAAATAATTTAAGCTGGATCAACGCTTGATGAACGCTCTGCTTCTCCATCACATCGGAGTCAAAGACGATGTACACGGTTCGCTCATTAAGCGCGATGTGACTCCAATCCGGCAAAATCGTTTTGCCGCCGTGCTCATTCGTTCCGCGAAAATTCCAGACGCCAAGCAAAGCAATGCAGCACAACCCGCGTGAAGCTGCGCTATCGGCCTTCTTTACGCCCTCTGTGATAAAGAGCGGGCGGCGTGGATCACCTAACCAACCTCGCACGGACGGCGGCACATCAACGGCAAGGCGTGCGCCTGCGGGCGTTTCATATTTAATCGGCTTGCCGTTTTTCAAGCGCGGTTCATCCGGGCGCGCTTGGTAAGTCGCAATTTCGCCGTGTACGTTCCAAACCGGAATGAGAAGCGCCGGAACATTGCATTGTGCGTCGCTGAAACCTTTTTGCTTCAACGCGGCTCTTGTGTTTACTGTGCGACAACCGCGCGCATCAAGCGTTTCGTTACTGATGCCGGATTCATCGCGCAGCATTATTAAGTGACGTTCCGAAAGTGTGGCGTGCTCGTTTATGGCGCTCATTAGTTTTCCCTTCTCGTGCATCGCGCACACAAAGGCGCGTACTCAAAATGACTGCGCTCGCGCCCGTCAATTTCGACGTTATCAAGAATGTTGATTTGAATTGTGGAAGCGACTCGACGCACCAGCCCGCAACGCAGACAGGATTCGCGCGGCTGCTTCTTTGGTTTCGATGTGCCGGGCGTTAGGATTGCCCGCAGCATATCATTGCGAATTTCGATTGATGTACTCATCAGCGAACCTCAAACTATTAAGGCGCTAATGTTGGAAGATGAAGTGTAAATGCGGTAGGATATGAGCCAACCGCCGCCCGAATCGGCGTTAATTACCGCTTGATGCTTCTAACATCAGCGTGTAACGAGTGGGCTTTCTAACGCTATCAATCTTGGCGGAACGAAGCGTTAGAAAGCCCTGTTAGTGTCAAAGCAGAAAAGCATTTGCTTCACTATCTTTCGACATTCAAAAATCAACTTTTGTTTTTACCCGCGCGAGATCAACAGCACTCCAAGCAAAACAATTCCGCCGAACACTAACAGCGTCTCTTGAGAAGTTGTAGAGCTAGGCGGTTGATTGTTAAAGCCAAGTGTCGGGCTATACCGCGAATCAATCGGCACAAGATTACCGTTTGCATCCGGCGTAGCATCAACTTGAATTAGCTGGCTTGGATTGTTGGGGTCTGCTACCGAGATTTTATAGCCGCCGCTTCTGTTTATTGTTCCTGTTGCCATGATTTCTCTCTTTATGTATCTGCAAATTATTGTGCGTTAGTCACTCGCTACCTTTTGAACCCGTCAACAATCAAACTTATAAAATCGAAGCCAAGCCATAACTTCAAACGCGCGACGCGGGGATGTCCGAGCGAGCGCGTAACTTCGCCATCAGCATAGCTCCAATGATTTTTATGAAAATTGCCGCCTGCGTCGAAATACTCCACAAGCTTTGTATCAAAGCCAGCGCGCCGCACAAGAGTTGTAAGAGATTGAAAGTCATAAAACACTTTGTGATCCGGCTCATGCGGCGCATACACAAACCAACGCGAGAAAGTTTGACCGCCGCCGCCCGGACGAGTCCACCACTGATATGACTCATTTCTAAAGTTCGCATCCGGTACGGCGATGCGAACACGCCCGCCCGGTTTCAAATACTTATAAAAGTTTCGACAAGCCGCAAAGCCATCTTCAAAAGTCATGTGCTCTAAGCACGATTCGCATAAAATCCTATCAATCGAATTAGGAGCAAAAGAGCGCGCCCAATCAACATCGCGCCGTATGTCAAGCGTAGCTATATCAGTGCTTATCCAACCGTGCTGCGTCTGCCGCTTTGCGCCAACAATCAAATTCAACTCCGGCGCTGGCTTACTGCCGATCTGTAATTGACGGCGCTCTATCATCGTTTTACTCCGTCAACTATCAAGCTTGTGTATTCAGTGCCGACAATCAAATTCAGAAAGCCACGCGTATATGAATGCTCGTAGCTGCGTCTTATCTCGCCTTCCGATGCGCGCCAAGCATTGCGATGAAGCAAGCCGCGTTCGTCAATCCATTCGAGCAAGCGGACACGAAAACCAATGGCGCTTAATACTGCAATCAATGAGCGATAATTCCAGAGCACTTTATGATTCGGCTCGCCTTCGCCGCGAAACAAACTTAAAAACTTTTCGCCCGGCGAGTTCGGCGCGACCCAATCCAAATAAACTTTGTCGGGATGCAAGCCATCCGGCACGGCGATTCTTAAATAACCGCCCGGCTTCAAATGCCGATAGCAGTTGCGCAACGCTGCGTATGCTTCCAACGCTGTCAAATGCTCAAAGACGTGTTCGGCAAGTATCGCGTCCAAACTATTGACCGGGAACGAATCGAGCCATTGCTTGCCGGAACGAATATCGAGTTCGTTCTTTTCGAGCGAACGCCAGCCGGGTTGCTGCGTGCCGTTTGCGCCGATGATGATTCGCATACAATCCTTACGCCGTTTTCGCTTGCGCCTGCGCGTGCGCGCCGTTGCCGTTGCTGCTGGCCGGAACGATCACAACGGGCGGCAATTTAACGCGCGCCTTCACGCCTTTGCGAAGCGCATTCAAATACTTTTCGCAGTTCGCCAAGTGCGCTAACTGCACGCCCGTTGCCTGCGAAAGTCCCGCAATTAAATCCACATTCGGCTGGCTCATCAATTGAGCAATAACGGGCAGCATTTGCGGCTGCTCTGTGGCAAGGCGCACAACGTCATCAATCGCGTCGTCCGGCTCGTTAGCAAGTTGAAGGTCAGTCTTAAAGTTTTCGATCAAGCGTTCGAGCGTCATTACGTCGGACGGCGCGACCTCGACCACTCCCGAAGATTGCGGCGCGTTGGTGCTTGGCGCGTTCTCTGTGGAAGCGGGCGGCGCTTGCGGCTGTGGCTGTGGCTGTACGGCTGGCATCCCAACGGCCTGCATAAGTGTGGAGTCGTCTATGTGAGAAAGTAAGCCCGTGAGCCTTTGGCTAATTACGGGCGCAATCAACGGCATGACGAAAGGCGCAACCGCGTCACGAAGAAAGTTAGCAACTGTGGCGACTGTTGTTTCCGGCTCAATGGCCTCTTCCGGCGCGTGCATCATGTCGCGCATATTACGCATGAACGCTGGAATGATGCCGCTCTCTTTCACTAACATTAATTGCGCCGCATCTTTCGGGTCTAGCTGTGGCTGCGCGGGGGCGGGATTCTCCTTCGGCAGCATCTCGCGCATTTCTTCGCGCATCTCTGCGCGGGCAGCTCTGTCCTGTTCGCGCTGCTCGCGCATAATGTCCAAGATGTTCGGCTGCCCTTGCTCCGTGCGTCGCCCGCGCTCCGTTGCTTCAACTGCCGTGACAGCCGCCCGCGCTGCTATTTCAGCTATACGGTTTTCAAAGTCATCAGAAAGCAGCGGGCTTTCAACGCTGGAATTTACAAGCAAACTCTCGTCGCCAGCGTCATCTTCAAACTCAATATGCAATTCCCTTTCCGCTTTGAACTTGCCGCCGACTCTATTCTTGATGAGATAATCGCCGCCGCCGTAGTTATGCTTAACGAACGTCCGAACATCGTTATGAGCGGGAATGCTGGTTAGAAATTCCGGCACGTCATCAACATCTTCGCCAATGCGAAATATCTCATTAACGTCGCGTCCCGGCTTGCGCGCGGCGGCACGGCGATGCTGTTGCGGCTCTGGCTGCGCTTGTGCTTGGCCTTGATCTGGCTGCTTATTGGTCATTTCCACCGTTCCTACCGTCAAAGTGCCGTGAATTCACCGGCGCATTGCCGCCGCCCGCACCGTATGAGCGCCGTTTATTGACCGTGAAAGCGTCAATGCGATGTGGATTAAAGGCAAAATATTATTGAGAACGTAGAAC
Organism: Pyrinomonadaceae bacterium; assembly: GCA_051000345.1. GTDB lineage: Bacteria > Acidobacteriota > Blastocatellia > Pyrinomonadales > Pyrinomonadaceae > JBHENC01. Next base: position 9,204 of record JBPCOJ010000131.1, read on the forward strand.
CTAAATCCTCATGCGAAGGGAAAAGAGGAAGCGCCTTTTAAGCGGCTTCCTCTTCGTCCTCGTCATCTTCGTCCTCGTCTTCTTCGTCCTCGTCTTCCACATCATCGAGCACGTCGGGATAAACCGCTTGCGCCTCTTCGATGATCTGATCGAGGCTGTCTAACATCTCCGTTCGCGTTGCACCGGGATTGTTTGCAATCTCGGCAATTTTCAAAACTTGTCCCTTGTAGTCAGCTACGGTTACAGCTTTTTTTAGCGTCGCCATGATCTTACTTTCTCCTTAGTGGTAATGGCGTAGAGCGGGGTGCTCTGCGCTCGTTTGGTACGCCACGATTCAACCACAAAGAGAATGCACATTTAGAAGTCCGTTTTAAACTTGCACAATATTTGAACGTAAGTTACAGAAAATAGAAGCCTTAAAAATTTTACACATTTTAGCGAAACGACTTCTAAATGTTTCAAACGTTTCTAAATGTTTCTAAACTTACGCGCCTGCTGCTTCGAGTAATCGCCATTATTCAGCCGACGCTTGATAGCCCGATCTAACGCGGCGCGCGTTCGCTTTACTGAAATTGGTGTCGGGTGTAGAGCTTGAACAGTCTTGATGCGTGCCGTTTTATCAGCAGCGCCCGCATCTCTGAAACCGATGTAGATGGACAACTTTTGCAGTGTGTCTTTGTTAATCGTTTCCTTTGCTCTCCCCCCGCGCTGTTTCTTTAGCGGCTCTACGGCTGGTACTTCTATCGGCGCGGCAAGTTGCTTTTGAGGCACAGGCAACAAAGCACGCGGGCGGGTGCTTTTAGACGCAACGCGCATCACTGGCGGGCGGCGCTCTGTAACTTTGTTTGGCGATGCCGCCGCACTGGCGCGCCAAGACGCGAGGCCGGATTCAATGTGCCACTTTTCTCGTATGCGTCTCACATCTTCCGGCAGCAAATAAATACTTTTTAGTATCTGTTCGCCTTGCGCATCTGCATATGGCAAGTGGCGAATCTGACGAAGGAACGACTCATCAAATAAATTTGGATTTTCAGCGCGCAGCCGATTAGCTTCGGCAAAGTTTTCTTTAATCCGATTCCAACACTGCGCCGCAACGCGACTAACTATGCTCGCCGCCGCAATCGCTGTTACAAAGCCCGCCGTGCTCTCAAAAGCATCATCAAATTTACTCATCTCTTACTGCCTTTCTTTTTGCTCGCTGGCTTCAATTCAGGCTCGCGCACAAGCACATCACCCGGCTCGCATTCAAGTACATTGCAGATATTTTCAAGCACGCGAAAACTGATTGACTCGGTTTTTGAATCACGCAATTTCAAAAGTGTTGGATAAGCAATGTCTGCTTGTTTTGAAAGCCAATAAAGAGATTTACCTTGCGCTATCAATAACTCGTTAATCTTGGTTTTAATCATGTCGCAGTTCATACCACGAATTATAGAACAGGAGAATACATAACGTCAACAATATACTGCTTGACGTTATGTATTATTGACATTACAATCTCTTTACATCAAACAAAAGAAAACGGGCGCGGAAACTGCACTAACAGTCGCCACGCCCTTAACATCAACTCTTACCATGAAAGGCAAAAGCTAATGAATCAAAAGAAGAATACGCCGCGCAATGACAAAAGTTCAATGCGCGCAGAGACGGAAGAAACGGAATCAGCCGCCGAAGTCCAAGAGCGCATCATACGCGAGGCCGATGTGATTTTCGATTTAATGAACGGCACAGGCTTGCCCGAAACATTCCAAAGAAACTTTACGGATGAGGTTGCCCAACTGCTTATGGACACGAAAGTTGACATATTCCGCGAGCGTCTTTTATGGCGCGAGGCTTGGCAACTCGTTTCGGAAAGATTAGACGCCCGCGAAGAATCGGAAGGGAGCGGCAAGCGATGAATCTATCAAAGTTTCTTCCCTTCAAGCCTGCGCCGCTCTCCGAAGTCGCAAAATGCTTTGGCGCTCAACTCGCCCGCGTCGGCATCCGTTACGGCGAAATGATCGTGCTCGAATGCACAGAAGATATAAAGCCCGGCGACTTTGTTATTGCACAGTGGCAAAGCCTAATGATTCTTGCCGAAGTTAGGCCGCACGGCTGGCTTCGCGTGGACTTTGCAGCCAGCGAGCCGCCGCTTTTCATCCCGCCCGGTACAGCGCGCATACGCGGGCGCGTAGGGCGCGCTGTCAACAAGCTGGACGTTCCAAGATACCTCGCGCCGCTTAATTAATGCGCGAACGGTTCAAGGGCAAAGGGCGGCTGTTATGGCTGCCCTTCTAACACTCCGAAAGGTACAATTCCCACATGGCAACCAAACGAACGAAACGAAAAGTAATTCGCAATCCATCATCCGGTGCGGGCGCAATTTCAACCGAGCAGGGCATCGCCGCCGCGCTGAAAGTCGTAGACCTTGCCGTTGAGAGTGACATTGATTGCGCTTTGTGCGGCGGCATTGCGATGCAGATTTACGGCTTCACGCGCGCCACGCGGGACGTTGATTTTCTCGCCGCCGAATTATTGTCGCTTCCACGCACGCGGCGCTTGAATTTCGGCGGCGAGGCGTACAGTGTCCAAGTCGGGCGCAAGGAAATCGAAGTTGATTGGATTGTACGCGACGATGACAAGCAGGATGTTTACGAAGCGGCGCTGGCTGATGCCGTGACGATTGAGCCGGAAGGCTTGCCGATCATCACGCCCGAATGGATGGTAATACTTAAAAACTTCGCCGGGCGCGGCAAAGACCATTTAGATTTGCTCTGGCTATTGCGGCAAGACGATTTAGTTGACCGCAAACTTGTCGAGAGCCATGTTAAAAAGTTGTTCGGGCGCTTCGCGTTTGCAGTGCTTGGTGATTTGCAATCAATTTACCTTGAAGCTGATTTGATGCGCGCCCGCGATGAAGCCGCCCTATAGTGGTAAAGATGTATCCAACAAAATGAAGCGCAGCGCTTGGTGTGACTATGGTGTGACAACTCCCACGCCTGCTATGAAACTCACGCAAACAAAAAATCAGAGAAAGCCCGAAAAACTGAAACTTCAGGCTTTCTCTGAAACTCACACAAACAACTTTTTCTGCTGGCAGCACAAAGGACTTCCGGCAATGCTGCCCGCCTCTAAATTGATTGTGCAGGGATGAACGGAGAGTTATGAAAAAAGCGTTGCTAATGTGTTCTCTACTATTGATGATTTCGCCGACGGTTTCATCGGGCGGAAGAGCGCAGGAATCGTTGTCGCCGCAGCTATCGAATGTCGCGCAAGCAATTGAAGAGGCGGCGAAGGAGAGTCTGCCGGAATGGAAACTCGAGCGAGTCGAGCCAATGCGCGAAAGCCGCGACGTTCTGATCGAATTCGCAGTCTCCTGCGGACGCCGTGTGAAGTTATCTATTATGCAATTTCCATCCGCAGCCGAAGCAAGCAGAGCGATACAGAAAATGGCCGATGGTAATGCGGCGAAGGCAGCGCTTTCCGGCATCGGCGATGAAGCCTTCAAGTGGGGTTACAGCGATGACATCGCGTTTCGGAAAGGCACACTTGCTGTCTTCGTGAGCGCGGTTTCGGATATAGATCGCCTTGTGCCGTCTCTCGATCAAGCCGATCAATCCGCGCTAAGGCGAACTGAAGAGGTTGCGCTTAATAAAGGTTTCGCGCGAACCATCGCCGCTATTTTGTCTGCGCCGCCCTCGCGCGTTCAACGTGATGTTTACGGCGCGCCTCCAAGCAAAAATAAATCTCAAGGCTCTCCGTGCATTCGCAGTGCCGAACCTTGAGATTCAATTCTTGTCGGGAAGAACTTAAAATGGGGTTTACGCTCCATTACCTTCTATTCTTAAACTGCTCGTATAGCTCTGTATGGCGGCTCGTCAAAGGGATTTGTCTGCCGTCTATGAAAAGATAGCGGACGTTTGTGCGCGCTTCCAAGATGTCGCCGTCCGTGACGACGAGGTTGGCGATTTTGCCCGCTTCAATCGAGCCGAGTCGATCACTTGCGCCGAGAATTTGCGCGGGGTAAAGCGTGACGGCTTTCAAGGCTTCGGCGCGCGGCAAGCCGAAGGCGGCGGCCATGCCCGCGTGAAAGGGAAGATCGCGGACGTGCGCGCCCGTGTCGCCCGTCGAAATGCAGAAACGCACTCCCGCCTGCTGCAGCTTCGCGGCGTTCTCGTAAAGCACATCGTAGAAATCATCCTCGCGCGACGGCAGATCGATGACACCTGTCAAGATCACCGGCACGTTGCGTTCCTTTAAGAATGACGCGGCCTTCCAAGCGTCGTTGCCGCCCATGATAATCGGCTTGAGCTTCATTTCATCGGCGAAGCGAACGGCGGCGCGAATATCCGTTTCGCGGTCAGCCGTAAAGATCACGGGCATTGTCCCGCGCACCACAGGCACGAGCGCGGCGAGCACGACGTTGCGATCCGGGCGCGGCAATTTTTGATCCTGCGCGTAGGCGTCCTGCGATTTGCCGTAGGCTTCTGCATCGCGCAGGAGTTTGCGCAGCTGCTCGACTTGTTTATCGCGCGTCTTAATAATTTCGCTGAAGTCCGGCGGCGCAACTTGCGCGAAGGCAAAGCCGCCGCCCGATGAACTCGCGCGTGGGAGATTGACGACCATCGCGGCTGACGGCGCGACGCTCATTTCGCGCGGGCTGGTTCCGACGAGATTGATGAGCGCGGCTTGGCCGGAAATAGCACCGCCGCGCGGCATCGTCAGAACGCTCGTCACGCCGTTGACACGCGTGACGCCGACGTGCGCCGTGTGTGGATTGACGGAAACGATGGCCTGTATGTTCGGATTGTTATCGCCGATCTCGGAGATGTCCACAGTGCCGGGCGCGCCGCCTTCGATCTCGATGAGGCCGAGCGATGTTCCGGCGTCGATCATGCCGGGATAAACGCTCAATCCGCGCGCGTCTATTTCCTGCGCTCCGGCTGGCACTTGCACGCTTGCGCCGACGGCGTCGATTTTGCCGTCGCGTATCACGACTGTGCCGTTTTCTATTTCAACGCCGCTGACGGTCACGATGCGCGCGTTGCGAATCGCATAAGTCGCGCGCGCAGGACTTGGATTTATTTGTTGCGCTTTCGCGCTACGCGCCGCCGTGAAACCCAAGACAGCAAGCGTTGCCGAAAATGTTAAGAGGACGAAGAAAAGTTTTATGTCGCAAAGTTTTGCGCGGTAAAGTTTTTTGTCGCGTGGCATGTGTTTTTCGTTCAACGGTTTCTTGCTTATCAAATTCTTATTCACACGGGTTTTGCTCAACGGTTGTTTCCTCCATCCCACGCATCATCATCGTCTGTGTAGGCGGGACGGCGTCCGCGCGGAACGGGCGGCGGCGTGCCGCCTTGCGCAGGCGCGCGGTTCGGTTCGGCGGCTTCGAGGCGCGTGCGTTCGGCTTGCAGTTCGGCGCGGCGTGCTAAGTCCTGCTGGCGGTCAAAGAACACATCGCCGTCGATAAACGTGGTATCGACACGCGCATAGACGCTCAAAGGGTTCGCGTTCCAGATGGCGAGGTCAGCGTCCTTGCCGACATCTATGGAGCCGACGCGCGCTTCTATGCCGAGTTGCTGCGCCGGATTCAAGGTGATTGTGCGCAAGGCTTCGTCTTCGGTGAGGCCGCCGTACTTCATCATCTTGGCGGCTTCGATGTTAAGACGGCGCGCGCGTTCATCCGAATCCGAATTGAGCGAGACGTTGACGCCCGCGCGCATTAAGATCGCCGTGTTATAGGGAATCGCATCGTAAGCCTCTAATTTGTAGCCCCAGAAATCCGCGAAGGTGGAAACGCCCGCGCCGTGCTCGGCAATTTCCTTGGCGACCTTATAGGCTTCTAGGCCATGCTGGAATGTTCTGACCTTGAAGCCGAATTCATTGGCGAGATTTATCAGCATCAGAATTTCATCAGAGCGATAACTATGGCAATGCACGAAGCGCTTGCCTTCGAGCACTTCGACGAGCGGCTCTAGCTGCAAATCGCGGCGCGGCGGGATCAAACTCTTTTCGCCGCGCGATGTGCGCGCGCGATATTCGTCCCAAGTGCTTTTATAATCGCGCGCGCGCGTGAAGGCATCGCGGATGGTTTCTTCGACGCCCATGCGCGTCGCAGGGTAGCGCGGCGTTTGGCCGGGCAAGCGAAAGTTGGAGCGCTTCGGATTTTCGCCGAGTGCGAATTTGATGCCGGGCATCGCGCCGGGAAAAATGAATTCTTCGACGGGACGCCCGTACTTGATTTTGACGACGGTGTTTTGTCCGCCGATGGAATTGCCGGAGCCGTGCAGTATGTTGAGCGTCGTCGTGCCGCCCGCGAGTTCGCGGTAGAGATCGACGTCCGTCGGATTGAGCACGTCCCGAATGCGCACCATCGAAGTAACGGATAAGGTCAATTCATTGACGGCATCGCTCATCGAGTGCGAGTGGCAATCAATGATGCCGGGCATCACGTATTTGCCTGTCGCGTCGATCACGCGCGCGTTCGCGCCTGCACGCAAGTTTTGGCCGACGGCGCTGATCTTCCCATTGCGAAGCAGCACGTCAGTGTTCGGCAGCGTGCCGTGCGAGACGGTCATCACGGTGGCGTTGCGAATCAAGGTTTCCGGCGAAGCGTCGGCGTTGCTGTTGCGGCGCTGCGATGATCTGTCCTGCGCGTGCGCGCTGCCGTTTCGCGTGCCGGACGTTCCGGTGGCGGCGAAGACGTTCAGCGCGAGAAAGAGCGCGAGCAGTTTTCCGTTGCAGGTTTGTGCGTTGAGCTTAAACATTTTTCCTATCTCTAAAAACAGTTGCTTGCTGTGGCGGCGGGCGCGTGCCTGTGAAGGATGTTGCGCCTAATTCGGTTGATGAAACGGTGCCGCGCATTTCGTTGCCGCTGACGGTTCCGGTGACGGAAATCTCGACGGTGCGGCCTTCGACGTTGGCGCGCGTCGTAAAGCGAAAGCTGTCTGTGCCTGCCGAGCCGTTGCTTAATTCGGAAGTGCCGAATGAACTTTGGATCGTGCCGGAGAGATTCGCACCCTCCTGTCTGATCGTCAGCGTGCCGGGAACTTCGCGCTCGCCGATGGCGATGTTCAGCGTCCATGTCCCTGAAAGATTCGGCGCGGAAGACGTTGTAGTTGTTGATTGCTGTTGCGATGTTTCTTCTGTGCGCGATGGCGGCGACGTAGTTGTTGTTTGCGATGGCGGTGTTGACGGCGGCGTTGTCGTTTGCGCGGGCGATGCCGACGGAGTTACTGCGCCGCCCGGACGATTGCCTGTGTTGCCGCCGCCGCTATTGGGACGCGTGCCGTTGAACGTGCCGGGGCCGCGCCCGACGATTTGCACTGTGCCGCGCATTTCGTTGCCGGTGATCGTGCCGACGAAGGCCGCTTCGGTGGTTTGGCCGCTGACGGTGACGGGAACAGTGAATTGTATGTTGCCGCCCGCGCCGACGGACGCGCTGGAAATTGCGTTTGAGCCGAGCGCGCCCTGAATCGAGCCGCGCAAATTGTCGCCTTCCTGTTGCAGCAGAAGCGTGACGGCGGCGCTGCCCGCGCCCAAGTCAACGGCGAGCGCCCATGTGCCGCTTGCCAGACCCGTGCCGCCGCCCGCGCCCGATGGAGCAGCAGCAGGGCGCAGTTCGACGGGGCGTCCATCGATGAAGACTTGCGTGATGCGCGTCGCTTTGTCGAAGAGATCGCCGCGCGTCACGACGAGGTTCGCAATCTTGCCTGTTTCAATCGAGCCTAAACGATCCGCGACGCCGAAGAGTTCTGCCGGGCGAATCGTCATCGCGCGCAGAGCTTCATCGCGCGGCAAACCGTTTTCAATCGCCTTCAGTGCGTTCGGAAGAAAGTCCGCGATGTTGGTCATCTGGCCTGACTGAAAGGCAAAGCGAACGCCCGCCGCCGCCAAGCGTCCGGCTGTCTTCGGCGCATCGATTCGCTCGCGCAGCACGCGCAAGGGGTCTGGGTCGGCTTCCGGCACTTGCGCCGAAGTGCGTTTCGGTAGATTCAATGAAAGCAGCACCGGCACGTTTTGCGCGCGCAAGCGATCCGTCACCTTCCAAGCCTCCGCGCCGCCCGCGATCATCGGCGACAAATCGAATTCGCGCGCCAGATCGAGCGCGCGAATTATCTCGCGTTCGGTGTTGGCGTAGAGCACGACGGGCATTTGTCTTTTCGTGACGGGAATAAGCGCTTGGAGTGATTTGTCTTGTTCGGGACGACGCAAGCCGCGCGGGTTGCGTTCGTAAATCGCATTGGCGCGCAGATAACGGTCTGTGTCGAGCAGAATCTGGCGTAGCGCGGAGAACACGCCGAGCAGCGATTGCGGATAGCCGCCCGTGCGCAAGGGCGTAAAGCCGACGTGCATGGCAACGGGCGCGCGAACGATCATTTGCTGCGGCGTGTCGCCTGCGAGATTGATGAAGGCGGATTGGCCTATGAAGATGCCTTCGCGCGGAATCGTCAGCGCGGATGTGATGCCAACATTGCGGGCTGATTCGATTTGATCGCCGCCGGAGCGTAAAAGGTCTGCGGCGCTCGTTTCGGGTTGCAGTCCGGGCGGCTGCGTCGAGTTGGGCGCATTGGTCGTTGCCGGATCAGTCGAAACGACGCGAATCGGAATGCCTGCCGCTGCTGCCGCGCCGGGTCGCGCCGTGTTCTGCGCGGATGATGTGGAAATGCCGAGCGAGGTGTAGGCGTCGATCAAGCCCGGATAAATGGTCAAGCCTGTGCCGTCGATGATGCGCGCGTCCGCCGGAACTTTGACGCCCGCGCCGACGGCGTTAATGAGTCCGTTGCGAATGACGAGTGTGCCGCGTTCGATAGTGTTGCCGCTGACGGTCACGATGCGCGCGTTCGTGATCGCGTAAGTGTCGATGGCGCTATTGCCCTGCGCGCGAACTGAAAAAGTGGCGGCGGGCAAAAGGAGCGCGGCAGCAGCGAAGAAAACGAGCAAGGCGATGAGCGTCGCATTCATCTTTGCGCGGCGGCGTCCGAATCGGCGTCGCGGCTGTGAAATGAAATTTGGCATAGACTTTTGCATCCCTGAAAATGGAATTCACGTCGAAGGCGTTTTCCGTGTGTCTGGGAAAACGCGACAAATAAAAATTCTGATTGGCGTAAGAGAAAGAGAAACCGCGCTCGCATACGAAGCTTATGGTTCGGCGGAAAATATTTCATTCAGCGAGCGCGCTCGTTGTTACGCGATGCACGCGCGGAAAGTTTCGCACGGCGGCGGAAGACGCGAAGCGCCGAACAACTTTGAACGATTGCTGTTCTTTAATGAAAACGGGCGCGCTGAAAAATCAACGCGCCCGTGTATTTCGCTGAGAGCGCGAGTAAGGGTTAGGGTGTTTGGTTATTGCCCTTCATATTGCCGTTCATATTACCGCCCATGTTGCCGCCCTTCATATTGCCGCCCATGTTGCTGTTGCGGTTCATCATGCGGCTGTTGCCATTCATCATGTTGCCGTTCATATTACCGCCCATGTTGCCGTTGTTCATGTTGTCTGTGGTGGCGATTCCGGCTGTGTTGGCGTTGCCGTTGTCGTTCGTCATAACGGCGGTGTTGGAGCTGACGGTGTTGCCGTTGGCGTTGGCGGGCATGTTAGCGTTGGTGTTGACGACGCCCGTATCGACGCCGTTGGCGTTATTCGTGTTAGTGTCGGTGGTGCTGCATCCGGCGGCGAAAGCGGCGAGCGCGGCGCCCGTCAAAAGTGCTGCGAGTTTATTCTTAGTCATAGTATCTCCTGAAAGTTTAGGTGTCCGTCGGACACAGAATCGAGAAAAATTGTTGAAGGGTGAATCGCGCCGTTTGTTGCCGACGCGCTCCCATTGCTGTTGCTGGCAGCTTACTTGTTCATGTTGGTCATTGAATCGCCTGCGGAAACCTGAAGATCGTTTTTGACGCTTTTGACATCCTTGACGCCTTTGGCAAGCATTTCGGCCTTTGCTTTCTGGCCTTGATTGGCGACTGTGCCGCGCAGCGTGACGACGTTGTTATTGACATCGACGTTGATGGTCGAGTCTCTCAGATCGTCTGCATTGGAGAGCACTGTGCGCGTCTTCGTCCACAGCCAGCCGTCTTCGAGACCGCTGCCGATGGTGTTGCCAGCCTTCTTCGCGTCTTCGGAGAAGCGTACTTTATCTTTATCGTAATCTTCGCGCGTCATGTTGGCATTGTAGGTGCGCGTGGTCGTCGTAGTCGTCGTGTTGCTACCGGCGTTGGCGTTCATCATGCCGGTGTTGGCGGCGGGCATCGCGGTGGTGTTCGCGGTGTTGGCGGTCGTCGCAGAATTCGTGTTGGTCGTCGTTGTCGTATCCGTGGTGCTGCACGCGGCGGCGAACGCGGCGAGCGCGGCGCTGGCGATAAGCACGGCTATTTTGTTTTTCGTCATGGTTTCTCCTCTAAAATTTAGTGCATCCGATGAACTTCAAATCTGATAACCCGATGCCGAAAACACACAAACAATTCGGCGCGACAGTGTTCACGCGTCTGCTTTTCTCACGTTTGAATTGGCGTTAGGAATCAAATGCTCTTCGGTAACGCCGCCTATTAAATCAGTTATCGGCAAAAGACGCAAGAAAACAGTGCTGCCGCGCGGCGGAATTTTCCAGACGGCGAGATGATTGGACAGGGAAATTTATTTCCTTATGATAAGCAAACTTTTGAGAGGCCGCGCACCGCTTTCGCGCTAAAGGAAAAACATTGTGTTGACAGTTCACGGGTTTTTATTAATTGAGGAAGCAGGGCGCGCCGCTTTGCTGACGCCGAAACAAGCGGGCGCGGAAGACCTGATCTTCAATGCTGTGCTGTGGCTCAAGCTGGTAGTCGAAGTCACGGGCGCAGTTATCATAGGGCTTGGCCTCGTCGCCGCCGTTTATCAATTTGCGCGTGCGCTCGCGCCGCCGCAACTCGAAAGCTATAACCATATACGCTTGACGCTGGCGCGCTATCTCGCTCTCGCGCTCGAATTTCAACTCGGCGCGGATATTCTTGCGACGGCGATTGCGCCCTCTTGGGATCGAATCGGCAAGCTCGGCGTCATCGCGGTTATTCGCACCACGCTCAACTTTTTTCTGACGCGCGAAATGAAGGAAGAGCGCGAAGGCTTGACGAAGACGGGCGTGCCGGAAGTCGATGCGCCGCCCGTTCACTAAACCACTATGCACTGAAAGTGCATAGGTTTGGGCGAGACTGAAAGTCACGCCGCTTCTTGATTAAAAGTTAGCGACATGCCACGTCGCGCATTAGATTTCTGCGGAGTGCTTCGCAACTGAAAGTCTTGCGCTGAAAGCGCATAGTTTCGACAAACGCACTGGAACAATGAATCGAATCAGCGAACCGAATTGCCGGATAGCTGATTTCCGAACAATTCAAATAGTGCTTGCCGCCGGGATTTCTTCTGCCTTTGTGCGTTCGACTGAAAAACGGCGCGCGAAATATGTAGCGAGCAGAAAGGCCGCGAGCATAATGAAGGCGGCTGTCCAGAAGGTGTTCAGCAAGGATTGGTCGCTCAAGTTGTGTCGTTTGTGGTCAGCGCCGCTTGTGACAATCGCGCTGTAAATAAGCGCCGCAGAAATAAGCGGGCCGACTGTGCGCGCGAGGCTGGCGACGGATTGCGTGACGCCCAAGATTGCGCCCTGCTCACCACGCCCCGCCGATTTCGAGGCAAGGCTCGTTAGCGCCGGAGTCGCCAGCGATTGCCCGAAGGCGAATGCGCCGCCGACGATAAGCAGCCACGCCAATCCCGTCTGCGGCCCCGTCAACGGAAGCACAAACAAACTCGCCGTAAACATTAGCGCGCCCGCGACGATGAGCGCGGATTCACCGAAACGCCCGACGAGCCGCCCGATCAACCCGCCCTGCACGATGGCGCTGACGACGCCGATAAAAACAAAGAGCCAGCCCGTGTCATGCGCGTCGTAGCCGAAGCGGTACATCGTAAAAAACGAGAACGACGTGGTCATCATCGAAAACGCCACGATGAACAGAAAGTAAATCAAAAGCACGACGGCGAGACTGCGCTGCTTTAATGATTGCAGAAGTTGCGACCATCTGCCGGTTGCCGCCGAGACGCGCGCCGGATGATCCTTCGTCACGGTTTCGGGCAAAGTAAAATAAAGAAGTATCGCGTTGCAGAAGGCGAGTCCGGCGGCAAACAAAAAAGGCACGTCGTTGCCCCAGCGACTAAGCACGCCGCCGAGTCCCGGCCCTAAAATAAATCCGAGTCCGAACGCCGCGCCGATCATGCCCATGCCCTTCGCGCGATTTTCCGGCGTCGTCACGTCCGCGATGTAAGCCTGTGCCGTCGAAATATTGCCGCCCGTAATGCCGTCGATAATGCGCCCCAAGAAAAGCATCCACAGCGTCGTCGCAAAACCTAAAATGAGAAACCCTAGGCTCGTTCCCAAGAGACTAATAAGCAGCACCGGACGCCTGCCGTACTTGTCCGAGAGGCGGCCTAAGATCGGCGTAAAGATCAACTGCATGACGGAGTAGGAAGCGACGAGCAGGCCGACGGCGCGCGGCGTCGCGTTAAATTTCGTGCCTTCCACATAAAAGGGCAGCACGGGAATGACGATGCCGAAGCCGACGAGGTCTATGAAAACCGTGATGAAGATAACGAGCAGTGGCGAGCGTTTCATAAATAGTCGATGGTGAATAGTGAACGATGAATGGCAGCAAAAGGAAAATTCGATTGTTTATTAATTATTCACTCTTCAACAACGTCTAGCGCCTTCTGCCGCCGCGTCCGCTCGTCGCCAGCGTTTGGTCTATCGAAGCCTGCCCGCCGCCGGAGATAAGAAGCGCGATGCAGATGCCGAGCAGCGCGTAGGTATATTCAAATCCTGCGGGCAGAAAAAAGCCGCCTTTGAAATGCACGCCGAACAAAGCCGTCAGCATCACGAACGCGATCAGAAGCGCGCCGAGCCGCGTGAAGAGTCCGAGCAGCACGAGCACGCCGCCGATGAGTTCAGAGAGCGCCGCCATGCCGAGCCACAACCAAGCGGGCTGCATAAATCCGAACGGCGTTTGCCCGGAAGTAAACGCCGCCAAGCCTTTGCCGCCGAACGCGCCGAACACTATGTCGCTTCCGTGCGCGATAAAAATTACTCCCAGCGCGAGACGCAGCGGCAGCGTGATCCATGTCGGCGGAGTCGCAACTAATCTTCTCCACATCTTACGCGGCACTCCTCTTCGCAAAGCCTTTGATGAACGAGCGAGGCCATCTTATAAGGCAAAGAGAAAAAGGTAAAAGGCAAAAGCCCTGTTCGACGCATCGCAAGTTCCCGCGTTCATCCTTGCAGCTATTTTTCGTCACGAAAGTCTTGCGGAAATTTATGTGCTTCGCTTCAACACTTCATGTGCGCCGATAGTCGCCCGCCGCCGTTTCGTAGTAAGATGCGCGACCAACATTTCTCCCGAAAACTTTGACGAAGCGAAACGAACTTTGAACTATGCCATATTTGCGTTTACCCATTTTCGCGCCCGCCGTGTTCGTGGCGCTGTTTATTGCCGCAAACACCGGAACATTTGCGCAAGCCAATCGCACGATGCAAACCAATCGCACGATGACGACAAACAATGCTGCCGCGCCCGATATTTCCTACGCGGTTTCAATGCCGCGCCCTTCGACGCATTTGCTCGAAGTCGAAATGCGCGTGGCGTATGGCAACAGCGCGGGCTTGCCGAACGAAACGGATTTGCTGATGCCCGTCTGGACGCCCGGCTCGTATCTCATACGCGAATACGAACGCCATGTGCAGGACTTCGCCGCCGCAGACAATTCAGGCCGCGCGCTTCAGTGGAACAAACTCAATAAAAATACTTGGCGCATTCAAACGAACGGAGCACGCGAATGGCGCGCGACGTATCGCGTTTACGCCAACGAATTGACGGTGCGGACAAACGAATTGAATGACCGCCACGCCTTCTGGAACAACGCCGCGCTGTTGATGTACCCGAACGGATTTCTCAACGCTCCTTCGACACTGCGCGTCGTGCCGCCGCAAGGTTGGCAAATCGCAACGGGGCTTCCGGCAGTTGCAGACCAACCGAATACCTTCCGCGCGGAAAACTTCGATGTGCTTTACGATTCGCCGTTTGAGGTCGGCACGTTTCAAACGCTGCGTTTTGAAGCGCGCGGCATTCCGCACCGCATCGTGATCGACGGCGAAGGCAATTTCGATGCGGAGAGAATGCGCGCCGACGTAAAGAAAATCGTCGAAACGGCGGCGGACTTGATGGGCGATTTGCCGTATCGTGATTACACTTTTCTTTTGCATCTGCGCTCGACGGGCGGCGGCGGGCTAGAACACTTGAACTCGACGGCGCTCATTTTTCGTCGCTTCGGCTTTCGTCCCGAAACGGGCTATCACAGTTTTCTGCACCTCGTCGCGCACGAATATTTTCATCTCTGGAACGTCAAGCGCATACGCCCGGACGCGCTCGGCCCCTTCGATTATACAAGCGAAAATTACACGAAACTTTTGTGGGTCGCCGAAGGCTTGACGAGCTATTACGAAAACATTCTGCCGCGCCGCGCGGGTCTTATCTCTGACAAAGAATTTCTGAAGGATTTTGCGACAGACATTCAGAACCTGCAAAACGTGCCGGGACGCAACGCGATGAGCGTCGAAGAAGCGAGCTTCGATGCGTGGATTAAGTTTTATCGCCCGGACGAAAACTCCGTCAATTCGCAAATTTCCTACTACGCCAAAGGAGCGATTTTAGGTCTGCTGCTCGATCTGCAAATACGCAAACTCTCCGGCGGCGCTCATTCGCTCGACGACGTGATGCGTTATCTCTACAACGATTTCTTCAAAAAGAATCGCAACTATACGCCCGCCGATTTTCAAAGAGCGTCCGAGCTTCAAGCCGGACGCAGCCTAGACGATTTCTTTCGTCGCTATGTGCGCGGGCGCGAGGAACTCGATTACAACGATGCGCTCGCGGGCGTCGGTTTGCGCCTCGTCGCCGCGAGCAAAACCGCGCCGGGCGACAACGCCGTGAGTGCGCCGCGCGAAGACGCATATCTCGGCGCGAATCTGAATCAGGACGGTGATCGCCTGCTCATCAGAAATGTGCTTGCGGGAACGCCCGCTTACGATCAGGGCTTGAACGCCGCCGACCAAATCGTTGCCATTGACGGCGCGCGCGTGAACCTAGAAGCCTTCAATGCGCGGCTCGCTGATAAGCGTCCCGGCGACACAGTGCGCGTGACAGTCTTTCGCGCCGACGATCTGCGCACCTTCGACATCAAACTCGGCGGGCGCGCGAATGTCGAATACCGCATCGTGGCAATTGAAAACCCGACGGCGGAACAATCACGCAATTATCAATCGTGGCTCGGCGCGCCGCTCATGAAGTAAAGTTATCAAACTGTTTTGAAGCAGACCGCTGCCTTCAACAAAAACCTCACAGGAGAACACGAACATGAGCGCGGATCGAACAACCGAAATACTAAATTACTTGAGCGCCATCAGCCGCGAAGTCGGTGAGTTACGCACCGAGATGCGCGAAATGCGCGCGGAACAAAACAGCCTTCGCACAGAACTTGCTGAAGTTCGCGCGGAACAAAGCAAACTTCGCGTAGACCTCGATGCAGTTCGAGCAGACACGCGAATGATTATAAAGCAGCTTGACCGGATCGGCGCGGTGGTGTTGGAGAATCGCGCGGACATACGCGATGTCGAAGATCGCGTCGCCGTGCTGGAAGGCAAACAGTCTTAAAGTTTAATGGAGCGTGCTTGGCGAAGCCGCTGCAACTAGCGAGTGTTGCGTGATGGCGAACAAAGGGAAATGAATCGGTAATGGAAAAGGATTTCGAGGGTAAGGTTGCGATTATCACGGGCGCGGCGTCCGGGATCGGACGGGCGTGCGCGGTGGAACTTGCGAGGCGCGGCGCAAACATCGTGATCGTCGATGTGGTCGGCGAAGACGTGATGATTCAAACATCGCAGGTGCTGCGCGAAAAGGGCGTGCGTGTCACGACGTTCACGGCGGACGTGACGGATCACGGCAAAGCTGCGCGCATTATCACGGAGGCGCGCGCGCGCATGAATCATCTGGACATACTCATCAACGCCGCCGGTGTGAACGCCGATGCGCCGCTCTGGGAAATGACCGAATCGCAGTGGGATCGCGTCGTCAATATCAATCTCAAGGGAACGTTTAATTACATACACGCCGTCGCGCGCCTGTTCCGCGAACAGCAGTCCGGCAAGATCGTCAACATCGCTTCGATTCAGGCACTGCGCGGTCAGTTCGGCATCAGCAACTACGCGGCATCGAAGGCGGGCGTAATCGGCCTTACGAAATCAGTTGCGACGGAATTGGGACGCTCGAACATCAACGTCAACGCCGTCGCGCCCGGCTTTATACGCACGCCCATGACCGAGCGCCTGCCGGAAAAAATCAAGGATGAAGCCAAAGCGGAAGCCGTCTTAGGGCGCATCGGCGAGCCGCAGGATGTCGCCAGCCTCGTCGCCTTTCTGTGCTCGGAACACGCGCGCCACATCACGGGCGAAGTCATCAAAGTGGACGGCGGGCAGTTCATTTAATTGATTTGTGCCGACATCGCTTCGGTGCTTTTCGCCTATGATATATTGATTTCCGAAGTAACTTCACGCCGGATGTCATTTGTCGCGGGCTGTATATGAAAAATAGTACGTGGAGATTTGTGATGGGCAGTAAAGAAATCGCCGCAAGTTTTCTTCTCGTTTTCCTGTGCGCGTTCGCTTGCGCGGCGCAGGACGCGGCGAAGTGCAGTTTGACGCTTGCGCAGTTGCCGCAGGCCGAAGAATTGCGCGGCTTCCGTCTAGGCATGACCGTCGAGCAGGTCAGGGCGCGTATCCCGAAATTGGCGCTCGCCGTTGACGCGTACAATGTTGCGAAGACGAGCATCAGCCCGGACTTCAACAAGGACGTGGACAAAGCATCACTTCAAGGCGTGCGCACCGTTTCGTTCGAGTTTCTGGATGACCGCCTGTTCTCGCTCGGCATCGCCTATAACGGTGCGTTCAAGTGGCAGCGCATGGACGAATTTCTGCCGCAGATGAGCAAGGCGCTTCGTTTGCCTTCGAGTTGGGAATCGCATGGCTGGCACGGGCAGGAACTCGACTGCAAAGACTTTCAGACCACCGTCAGAATGATCGGCGAAAGCCCCAGCATCGTGCTGCTCGATAAAACAAGCAAGGAAATTCTGGATAAACGAATCGCCGAAAAAGCAGAAGAAACCGAACCCTGATGAAAGCAGATGTCGGCTATTAGATTGCTATCCTAAAATTTATGCGCTGTGAAATTTTCGTATAATTAGAAAATGCCGTCACTTGAAATCATCTGCATCGGTCAATCAACTCCATGTGATTTCTCACAGTTGCCATTTACTGTGAAAGCTGAAAAGGAACTTGTCTCGCATCGCCTTCCGAATCCTCTATTCCAGTCGGATTTCGACAAGTTGAGCGGTTACATTTATCATATTCTTGATAGTTGTGAACCCATGTGTTTCACTTGTTATCATCTGCTCAAACGGGACTGGTACGATGAACATGGTAACGATAATGGCTTAGATGAGAATATCGAATTCAGAGAAGAGTATGAAGCATCTATGAGACAGATGCTTGAGGAATTGCTGTTAGCTTCGCCGGTTCGTCAAATCCTATTCACGACGGATTATCAATTTGGCCCTGAAGTAGCGCAAAGAAATGAAATTATGTCATTTGCTACGTTCAAGGAGTTGTATAATGCGGGCAAAGTAAGAATGAACGCATCTTATACCGAAACCATGTAGGTAGGTATGTTAAAATGCAAAGATGAAAAGAATAGATTATCCCAACTTGATAAAAGAGAGTGTTAGTGAGTTAAAAAGGTTGGAGAAAAAAGAGAATAACGCTCGC
>JBPCOJ010000132.1:0-14051 GCA_051000345.1 Pyrinomonadaceae bacterium
GCTGTATCGCCGTCGCGCCGCACCTGAACATTTTCAAATTCAAATACATCGCTGTATCCGGCTAAAGGCGGTCTAAATCCTTGCATTTGTTGTTCCTTCGTTATAATACCACCCGAAGGTGTAGCAATAATATAACCGTCAGCAACGTAAGGCGACCACAAATCTTTGTCGCCTTTATCAAAAGCGAGTATTCTTTCGCGGGCGACTTTTTTCAGTTCTTGCTCAAGGTTCGTAACCGAATCTGTTGAAGCCTTAATTGTCGTTTGTGCAATACTCAAAGAAGATACTGCACAAAATATAAACACGATAAGTAACAATCTTTTCACATTATTCTCCTCTGAATTTTGATTTAATCACATCACAGGACAAGCGCATAACGCTGGAATTCAGCCGCGCCGAGCATAAACCATTCAAGCAAACCGAAGCAAAGGAATTTGAGAGGCACGCAGTCGAGGCGTCGCGCTGGAACGACTTGTTAGATGCGGGCGATTTGTTTATTGAAACAGAAGTCATTTCCCAAACAAAGAAGATGGCAACTGTGAGCCGAATCTTACCTTCGTCTGCGTATTTGAGAGAGTTTCCAATATCTTTCCATCAGAAGTTCGGACTACCAAGCTGATGAATTTATCAGTATCTCCACACGGTTCGTTTACGGTTGACTGCACGAGCAGGTAGAGCTTACTGCCACGATTGCCCCAACCAAAGCCCCAGACATTTGGATCAACAGAGGACGATTTACAGTGTGTTCGCCGACGATATAGCGATACCGCCGCTTTCTCTACGGCTTTGTCTTCGTATACCTCAATCCCTTTGATCCTGAACAGCCTGAAAGTGCTCGACATACCAGAGCCTTCACCATCGTTGACAAAGAATGCGTCCGATCTCGGAGACCACGAGACCATAGCGGGAGGCTCGATTTGTGAACCGCGCAAATGAATGGTCATTCCCTCAATCGACATTTTACTGTCAGAAGCGAACTTCAGCAGCCGACGATTGTTTGGTGAGTGGAACTCGGCGGCACAGTCTGCAATGACATCACGAACCGATTCATTCCATGCAGGTGTACCTGAACCCTTACAGTTCTGTGCGAAGCTGGCAGTACAAAATGCAGCGCACATCATAGCTAAGACAAATAGTCGAATTAGTCGGCTTTGGGACATATTACCCTCACAACTTCTATCTATTACTGCCTTCTCATCTGCTTCTCGCAAGAGGCGAGCATCTAACAAGTAGTATACGGCTGTTGGCAATATAATAGGCTCCATTCTCGTATTATGCCGCATGTAGGTTGATGAAATCCTCTCGCGACAAAATCAGCGTCGTTCACTAACTGACGTGTCGCAGAGTTGCCGTAAGGGATTAAACAAATGGTTTCCGCCGTACTTTATCCGTCATAGCTCTTGCCTTCGTTCGCCTCTTCTACTTTGATTCATACTACCGTGTCGTCTTTGATAATTGCGCCTTTCGGAACGATGATGATGCGGTCGCGTATGTAATAGCTGCCGTCGGGATCGTCGAAGTTTTCGATGCCCGCTTCGTTGACGAGGCGCACGTCCGCGCCGATGCGCGCGTCTTTGTCTATGATGGCGCGGCGAATAACGCATCCGGCTCCGATGCCTATGCGCGGAACGCCCTGTGCAGCGTCGCTCGCCCTATCTTCGATTGTTTGATAAAAGTCCGCGCCCATCAACACGCTTTCTTCGATGCGCGAGCGTTCTTCGATGCGGCTGCGCAGGCCGATGATCGAGCGCCGCATAACGGTATCGTTGATGATGCAGCCTTCGCTGATAATCGAATCATTGATTTCGCAATTATGGAGTTTCGAGGGCGGCAAATAACGCCCGCGCGTGTAGATCGGCGCGTCTGCGTCGAAGAGATTGAATTTCGGCAAACGCGAAGTCAAGTCCAGATTCGCCGCGTAAAAGGCCGAGATCGTGCCGATGTCTTCCCAGTAGCCGTTGAAAACATGTGCCTCCACGCGACAGCGCTCAATCGCCGCCGGAATCACATCGCGCCCGAAATCAATCCACTCTTTGTTTTGCGCAAGCAAGGTTTCGAGCGACTTGTAATTGAAAACGTAAATGCCCATTGAAGCGAGAAACGGCTTGCGCGAAGAGTCTTCCGCGCTCAAACCGAACGCGGTCGTATCCACACGCATCGCTTCGAGCGCTTCGCCCTTCGGCTTTTCTCGAAACTCCGTGATGCGTCCGGCTTCGTTCGCCTTCAGCAAGCCGAACTCGCTCGCCGCCTCTAATCCGCACGGCACGACGGAGACGGTGACGTCCGCCTTCGCTTCAAAATGGCGGCGCAAAAATTCACGGTAGTCCATACGGTACAGATGATCGCCCGACAAAATCAAAAGCGTGTCGATCTGCAAATCGCGTATGTGCGGCAAGACCTGCCGGACGGCGTCCGCCGTGCCCTGAAACCACTGCGGGCTTTCCGGCGTTTGCTCTGCGGCGAGAACTTCTACGAACCCGTCGGAGAACTGCGAGAAGCGATACGTGCGCGATATGTGGCGATTGAGCGAAGCTGAATTGTACTGCGTCAAGATGAAGATATTGATTATATCCGAGTTGATGCAATTGGAGATCGGCACATCTACCAGACGATATTTGCCGCCGAGCGGGACAGCCGGTTTAGAGCGTTCATGCGTCAAGGGAAACAGGCGCGAGCCTGCGCCGCCGCCTAAAATTACCGCCATCACTCTGCGTCTCGTCGTCATTGATTGATTCACCCGCGCGGGAAATTTAATTACGGAAAGGTCAGGCGGAGCATAGACGCAAAGCGCGCTTTGTTTCAAGCCTTAACTTTTCCGACGCGAAGAATACTTGAAAATATTTATCCGCATCCTGCCACCCGAAACCTGTAAGCTGCGGTCTATTGATGTATGCACAGCGTAACGGGCGGCACGATGCGGCGTGAACAAGCGAGGATTATTCGTGAGCGATAGCGGCGGCGATGATAACGAGAAGAAGCTAATTGCGCGCGCGCAAAACGGCGACGCGGAAGCCTTCTGCTCTCTCGCACGGTGTTACGAGCGGCGCATCTATCTGCTCGCGCTTTATTACTGCCGCGAGCCGAGCGATGCTTCGTTTATCGACACTCCAGACATCGGCGCGGTGTTGAAGCCGCAAATGCTGATCGGCGAAAACAATCTGGTGCATCGCGTGCTGGTCGATACGGAAGGCCGCTTTGTTTTCGGCTACGACTTAACGGTTGAACCGATTCCCGCCACAAAGCAATTCAAAATCTTCGTCAGGCCTTTGAGCGCAGAGCTTGAAAAACAGTTGCGCGCGAGAGACGCGGCGCGGCTTGCGCCCGCAGAACAAAATCAACAGGCTCGAATCAGCAAAACCTTGCCGCGCGACGCCGACGCGCAAATCATCGACGACGGCGACGAACTCGCGCTCGACTTGCTCGTCAATCAACAAAGCGGCATCAAGATAATCGACTTGGTTAAAGTCTCTGCCAATCCGTTTCGCGCGCCCGATGTGCCTTTCGCGTATCCGCCGCCGCGCGATTTCACGCTTAGCAACGTCGAGTTGGCGATGCGTGATTTCAAGTTGCGCGTGAATGGCGAAGACGCCCAGACGAAGAACACGGCGCGCGAATGCAAGGGAGCGCTCGTTTGGTTTTACGTGCCGGGTCGCGGGCGTTTTATTTTTTCGCTTGCGCCGCACGCGGGCTACGATTTCCGCAAAATCGGCGTGATCGAGGACAACAAAATTTCATTCGCTCTCGAAGGCACAACCTATGAATGGATTTCCCGCGCGTCCGTTATCAACGCCAACAGCAGCGGCAAATGGAATCTATGGGTGCTGCACGACAAAGATTTCACGCCCGACTTATACGCGCCGGAACCGAACGCCAGCAAAATAAAGTCCGTCGAAATGATTTTGCGTGATGCCATGCGCGCCAAACAATCCGCCCTCAAAACAAAAGAAGCAACGTCGAGCACGCGCGCCGCAAATCAATTGCCCGACACCGCGCGCGTCAGCGTCGGCTCCGCAGACCGCATCGAAAATCTTTTGCCGCGAAAGTAGATAGGAAAAGCGTTATGAGCAGAACCACACTAAACGCCATTGTTGCTGCCGTCCTGTTCTTCGCTCCTCACTCTGCACGCGCGCAAACCGAAACGCCGCGCTATGAAGTGGGCGCGCAGTTTACTTCGCTCACCAAACCCGGCTTCGGACAGTCGAGAACCGATCCGGGTTTCGGCGGCAGATTCACATACAACATCACGGATTATCTGGCAATCGAGGCCGAGACGAATTTCTTTCCCGAAAAATCGAGATTCAATGTGCCTGCGGAAAATCAGGGGAACGCCGTCGAAGGTTTATTCGGCGTCAAGGCGGGCAAGCGCTTCTCTAAGTTCGGCATTTACGGCAAAGCCAGACCCGGCTTTATCAGCTTCAGTCAGGGCAAGCAAGAAATCATACCGCCCGTTAATACTCCCGCCAACCAGTTTCTTTTCTTCGACGTGCGCCGCAGCCGCTTGACCAATTTCGCAATGGATGTCGGCGGCGTGCTGGAGTTTTACCCGTCGCGCCACATCGTCACGCGCTTCGAGGCGGGCGATACGATTATTCGTTACCGTGAGCGCACAATCAACGGCATCACGAGTTTCGACCAAACGACGGGACAATACACGTTCAGCCCCTTCACGATTCAAGGCGACACGCGCAGCAATTTTCAATTCAGCGCGGGCGTCGGCTACCGCTTCTAAACGACAAAAGCAGGAGAGTGAAAAGCCTCGCTTGCCTTTCACTCTCCCGCTCTCTTAATTTACCGCCGCGCCTTCTGCTTCAATAACTGCTGGCGCTTGCTGCTGCGACGCCGCTTCGCACGCTTGTTCCACCCGCCGCTTCCTGCGCGATCTTGACGCCGACGCTTGCGCCGATGCGTGTCGCGCCCGCTTCGATCATCTGTCGCGCGTCCGCCAAACCCTTCACGCCGCCCGAAGCCTTGACGCCCAACTCCGCGCCCACCGTGCGCCGCATCAATGCGACATCCGCGACGGTTGCGCCGCCCTTCGCAAAGCCCGTCGAAGTCTTGACGAAATCCGCGCCCGCGCGTTTCGCCGCAAGTGAGGCGCGCACCTTTTCGTCATCCGTCAACAGCGCCGTTTCGATTATCACTTTGCATAAGACGCCGACCTCATGCGCGACTTCGACAACCGAATGTATGTCGTGCTCGACTGCGCAATCGTCGCCCGATTTAAGCGCGCCGATATTAATCACCATGTCCACTTCCCTCGCGCCGTCAAAAATCGCGCGCCTCGCTTCGTAAGCCTTCACGTCTGGAAGCGTCGCGCCCAAAGGAAAACCGATCACAGTGCAAACCGGCACGCCGCTTCCGCGCAAATGACACGCCGCCGCGCGCACCCACGTCGGGTTCACGCACACAGATGCAAAATGAAACTCCGCCGCCTCGCGGCATAAACGCGCGATGTCCGTCTCAGACGCTTCCGGCTTGAGCAGCGTGTGGTCGATAAAGCTCGCCCAATCCGCAGCCTGCGCCGTTTCGCCGAGCACTAATCCGATGCGCGACGCACCCGCGTCCACTACGCGCTGCATCCTTTCGGGGCAGCGATTGAAACATGCCGAACCGCACCCGCACATCGCTGCCTGACTATCTGCCTCGCCGTTCAACCGCGCGACGATGACATCCGTTATTTGCTCAACGAGGTGTTCTAGATTTCCATTACTTAAAGCTGACATCAATGACAAACTCCCACTTTTCTAAAGGCGCAAAACTCACACGAGTTAAATTAATTTCCATTCCTTCAGCACGCTCATCAACAACGGCAAAGGCTCTTGCCAAAGCCATTCGACATTAAGGCGCAGGCCGTCCAGCACGCGGCTATTGAATATATTATCTTCGCCGACGGGTATGAGTTGGTAAATGCCTTCATCGTTCAGGCAATAAAACTCTGCTTGCTTGCGCACCGGATCAATGAGCCAGTATTCGCGCACGCCCGCCTGCTCGTATTCATAAAACTTATCGCCGCGATCACGCACGCGGCTCTCCGGGCTGATGATTTCCAACGCCATGTCCGCCGCGCCGTTCAAGTATGTGTTCGTCAAAAATTCGAGCCGCTCCCGCGCAATAAATAGTATGTCCGGCTCGCGCCCCGAAGGTCTCGTGTCGAGCCTCATCTGAAACGGCGCTATGAAAATCACGCCCGCCTGCTTTGCTTCAACGAAGAAAGTCAGCAACGCCGCTAAAAAACTTGCTACTTCCTGATGCTTTCTAGATGCGGGACTCATTATTATCACCTCGCCGTCAACCCACTCGGCTGGCACGTCTTCATCCGCCCACGCGAGAAATTCCTCGTAGGTTACCTTCGAGCGCGGCGACGAAATTTTAATTGCCCCGCTGTTCGTCGTTTCAATTTCCTGTGACATAAGCATTCTTTCCATTCAGACGCGTAGCTATTACATTAGTCGCCTGCTCAACGAGGTATTCAAGATTGTTGTTATGTGAATATGAAACGAATTAAATACTCCAAAGCCTAATCTAAACATTTTTGTACCACTCTTCATCGACAATTACTTTTTCCACAACTTCCGTTTTGATGCCCAGAGAAAGTTCTTTTAGTTTATCCGCAAGTTGATCTCCGTCAACCAAGTCAATCGGAGGAGCGCCATCGCGCGTTGCTTCCTTCACCGCATCGCGAGTAAAAGTGCCGGTGGTAACGAACAAACCTTTATCTGCTCTTCCAACCATTGCCCCACGAAAATCTCTAATCTCTCCAGAGGTAACAGTTCCCTGATAACGCTTGCACTGAAACACCACATGAAAGCTAAGGAAACCGTGAAGCCTTGCGATTCCTTTGCCATCTATGCCGCCATCTCCTGATCGCCCCGTCACCTCCACATGAATGAAGCCGGATTCTCGAAGCACCCTTTTAATGAGACGTTCAAACGCTGCCGGATCAAGTTGCTTCGTTAAATAGGTATGCAAGTGCGCTCTCCAAGATTGAACTTCTTCCAAACTCCACGCTCAGAAGTTTCCAGCACCCCGTATTTTTTCAGATAAGTCCTCGCCCACGCTAATCTGTATTCAATTTCCGTTGCATTTCCCTTCTCTGGATTATGAGGCTGGCTAAGAATTTCATCAGGGACACCTAAAGACTCGGCAACCTTCTCGTAAATCTCATCAATGGAACCTGAACCACCTAACTCGCGCAGTGCACGGAGCAAGGGATTCATCAATTCCTCGTATGCTGGCATTCGATTATTCATAAACATTTCAGGCCAGCATCAGGCGTTGCCCCTTTGGTTCCGGTACGGGATCGCCAAACTCTTCCGCCGTATCAATCCATAATTGGATCGCTTCGTTTGCGTTTGCGAGAGCGGCGGCCTGTGTGTCGCCGTGTGCCATGCAGCCGGAAAGTTCGGGCACTTCGGCGATGAATGTTTGGTCTTCGTTGCTCCAGTAGATGATGATCTCGTATTTGTGCATTAATCTACGGCTCCCAACTTATGTTTAAGAATCACGGCTCTCACCTGTCGCACCTGATAAACTTTGGCCTTGCTTCCCTCGCGCTGCAAGTTGAGTTTCTCTTCAATTCCTTGCTTTCTGAAAATGTGATGGCTGCCCCGCGTGCGTTCTTCAAAGCCGAAGCAGTTGGCATAAATCGTCAAAGGAGATATTGGCGTCTGAAGCGCCACGCACGATTTGCAGCAGGAGTTTTCAAACTTGCCCATGCAGGTAATTTTACATCCTATCTCAAGGCTAATTGCAAATACTAATGGCTATACTGCCGCTCAATGGCTTCGATTTTGGCGACGCGTTTCTTGTGGCGGTCTTCGCTGATTTCCGTCGTGAGCCATGCCTGCACGATGTCGCGCATCTCTGCACTGGTGATGGTGGCGCTTCCGAGAGTGAGCACGTTGGCGTCGTTGTGTTCGCGGGAATTTTTGGCGACGGCGATTGAGTAGCAGGCGGCGGCGCGCACGCCCGGAACTTTATTGGCGGTCATCGCGCTTCCGACGCCCGCGCCGTCAATGATGATGCCTAAGTCTGCTTCGCGTTGCGACACGGCGCGGGCGACGGCGTGCGCGAAATCAGGATAGTCAACGGCGTCTGTGGAATCTGTGCCGAAGTCGTGTGCGCGGTGGCCTAGTTCTGTGAGAAGGAGTTTGAGTTCTTCCTTCATTTTGTAGCCGCCGTGATCCGAGCCGACGGCGATCATTTTTGCGGCGCGCGAGCCGCGACGCGTCGGGCGGCGGATGAGTTCGATGCGGCGCTCGCGCACGATGTCGA
Source organism: Pyrinomonadaceae bacterium (assembly GCA_051000345.1). Taxonomy (GTDB): domain Bacteria; phylum Acidobacteriota; class Blastocatellia; order Pyrinomonadales; family Pyrinomonadaceae; genus JBHENC01. The sequence goes on from JBPCOJ010000132.1 coordinate 8,275, forward strand.
TGGCTAACGGCGTCAAGCGCGCGCCTTCCGCAATGCGCAGGCGCGCGCCGTCTGCGAGGCCGCGCACGTCGTCTTCGGTAATCACGCTTTTCGATGATTCGTCGCGGGTGATGGACGCTTCATCTTGTCCGGCAGCTAGGGCTTGGGCTGGCGGCGCAATGTCGTGCTGGCGCGCAAGAAGAGGCGTCTGTGCCTCGTTCGCGGAAACAAAGGGCGCGGCAATCGGCGCATTGACGGCGGGCGCATCATTGCTTGCGCCCGCGTTCGCTTCGTTCGCCGGAAGCGCGTTGTTAAGCACGTCGCGGACAAGCGCCCGGACGCGTTCGCGTGTTGATTGATCGTCAGACATAAAATAGAGGTTAGATATTAGATGCTGGATGTTGGATAGAGCAGCGTTGCGGCCTCACTGACATCTGGCATCTAACATCCGGCATCTGCTTTTAAGCTAAAGAGTCGTGGCGCAAATCGAGCAGACGTCCGGCGTGCGCTGTTACCTTGTTGTCGCGCACCGTGAAATCGACGCGCCCGACGTAGATGCCGCTTTTGCCGACTTGAAAAATCACAGTGTCTTTGCCGGAAGGCTGGCGTGCTAAAACAGGGCGCTCCATAAAGGTGTGCGTGTGGCCGCTCGCAATAAAGTCTATGCCGTCAACCTGCGCGACGAGTTGCGTGTCGCCGAACTCACCTTCCTTTGGTTCCGGGTAATAACCCATGTGCGACATGCACACGACCATCGCGCACTTCTCCTGCTCGCGCAGCAGTTTCACGCAGCCTTTCGCCATTCGCACGGGGTCTAGATATTTGAGACCTTTGAATGACTCCGGCGGATTCAAGCCTTCGAGTTTAATGCCGAGGCCGAAAAGACCTACGCGGACGCCGTTTATTTCGCGCACGACATAAGGCTTAACGCACTGCTCGATGGCAGTGCCGCGCACATCGTAGTTGGTTGAAACGAAATCGAAGGTGGCAAATTTCATCGCAGAGGCGAGCGCGTCAATGCCGTTGTCGAAATCGTGGTTGCCGAGCGTGACGACATCGTAGCCGATGGCGGACATGGATTTGTATTCGACTTCACCGCGATACAAATTGAAGTAAGGGGTGCCTTGAAACGCGTCGCCCGCGTCAACTAACAGCGTGTTCGGATTTTCGGCGCGGATGCGCTTGACGAGTGTAGCGCGACGCGCAACGCCGCCTTTGCCCGCGTATTTGTCGTTGGCCGGAAGCGGGTCGATTTGCGAATGCACATCGTTGGTGTTCAGAATGGTGATAAGCTTTTCGCCCGCTCTCGCGTCGAGCAGCGGGGCAGAAGGCGTTGAAGCAAAATCATTTGCGCGCGCGCCGTTTGCCGAGAGCGAATTCGCGTTTCCGGCAAGCGCAAGACTCGCGCCGCCGATGGCTGTGGTGGTTAAAAAATTTCGTCTTGAAAAAGTCATGGTTGATCGCCCTCCCCCGTGTCCTTGTCTGCGCCCGCGGAACGAAAGCGCCCGTCGAGCGTCGCTTTGATCGTGCGTCCGGCGGCGGTTTCCGATTTAACGTAAGCGAGCACGGCGTCGCGCATCGTCAGATTCAAAGGCCGCACATTTTTCGCTTCCTGCAAAAGCTTGTAATCGCCGCCGCGTTTGATTAGATAATCAATCGTCACAATCGTGTAGACGGCTTTCGGGTCAATATCCTTTTCGGTTCCGTTGTTCGCTGTGTCGAGTTTAGCGCTGACGATTTCGCTCTGCTTTTCGGCGTTCGTGCGATAGCGTATGCGCGCGCCGGATTGCGCGTCGCGGTGCGTGACGACGACATCCAGAAAGCGGCGTAGTTGTTCGCCCGTCAAATCGAGCGCGACGAGGGCGTTTTCAAACGGCAGCAGTTGATAAATATCGCTCGCGCGAACATCGCCTTCCGTGAAATCGTTTTTGCGCAAGCCGCCGCTGTTGGTGATCGCAAGCAAGACTGGCTTGCCGAGCTTAGTTTCGCTTGCCGAGCGAATCGCGTCTGCGACGAAATTGCCGAGCGAGCCTGCGCCCATGCCGCTCTTGCTCAAATCGCCTTTTAACTTTCCAACGACCATGTCCAACTCGCGCACCTTCGCGCTGTAAGGCGCAAGTATTTTATCCACCGAAGGATCGTTCGGGATGCTCGCGTCGATGCCGCTCTCGCTGGCGCGCACGCGAATCTCACGCGGCGCAGTGGAAGACGGCGCGGCAGATGGAGAGGCGCTTTGCTGCGCGCGCGCAACGTGTTGGCTGACGCAGAAAATAAGCGGCGCAGCGATTATCGAGCCGACGAAGCGCACATATTTGCTGTGGAGTCTCAATAGTAAAAATCCTTTGCTGTTGGAAAACGCCGACATGGTTGACCTGAATGGCGAAGCTCAAATAGTATGTCGCACCGGACGGTTGTAAGCAAATCCTGTTCGGCGCTTTTCAATTTTCGTTTTTCTTCGACGTATTCATCTGGAGGCTTGCTTGACTACACCATCTTCGTCACAGACCGCACACGCACACGCATCCGAATTCAGCAATCCGAATCTGGAGCCGCTTTTCAGTGCCGGAGCGATTCAGGCGCGCATCAGCGAACTAGGCGCGGAGATTGCGCGCGATTACGCCGGACGCAATCCGTTGCTGGTCGGCGTGCTCAAGGGCGCGTGCATTTTTATCAGCGATTTGCTGCGCGCGATTGACTTGCAGCTAGGCATCGAGTTTATCGCAATTTCGAGTTACGGCTCGTCCATGCGCACGTCCGGCGAAGTTCGTCTCGTCAAGGATTTGGATGTCGCCGTCGAAGGCCGCGATATACTCGTCGTTGAAGACATCATTGATACAGGGCTGACGCTTTCCTATCTGCTCTCAAACCTTCATGCGCGCGGCGCGCGAAGCGTCAAACTCGTGGCGATGCTCGACAAATATGAGCGGCGCGAGCGCGAAGTGCCGATTGATTATGTGGGCTTTAAGATTCCAGATGCGTTCGTCGTCGGCTACGGCTTGGACTACGCCGAGCGCTACCGCAATCTGCCGTACATCGCGGTGCTCAAAGACCCGAACGCATAAGACGGAATCGGCGTCGCGCTCCGTGAACTAACAGCGATGTCAAATATCGTGATCTCAATTTTGCAAAGTCGGTAAAGGAGTTTCCCTTGAAAAAATCGTTCTCTCTTTTTGCGTCACTCGCGTTCTGCTTCATCGTCGGCGGCGCGCGTCTTTCCGCGCAGGATTTCGATAAAGTTCAAATCAAGACGACGAAGGTTGCCGGAAACATTTATATGCTCGAAGGCGCGGGCGGCAATATCGGCGTGTCCGTCGGCGAGGACGGCATCTTGATTATCGACGATCAATTTGCGCCGCTCGCCCCGAAAATTCAAGCGGCGCTGAAACAACTCAGCGAAGGAAAATTAAAATTCGTTTTGAACACGCACTTTCACGGCGACCACACGGGCAGCAACGCCGTTTTCGGCAAAGACTCGACGATTGTCGCGCAGACGAACGTGCGTAAACGCCTCAATATAGAAACGAATGTTTTAGGCGGAACCGTTAAGCCGTCGCCGAAGGAAGCGTTGCCCGTCATCACGTTCGATCAATCGCTGTCCGTTCATTTCAACAATGAAGAGATTCGCGCGATACACTTTCCGCACGGCCACACGGACGGCGACAGCGTCATCTTTTTTACGAACTCGAACGTCGTTCACATGGGCGACGATTTTTTCGCAGGGCGTTTCCCCTTTGTCGATCTGGATAACGGCGGCAGCGTCGAAGGCATGGCGAAAAACGTCGGCGAGATTATTCCGAAGCTTCCATTGGACGTGAAAATCATTCCCGGACACGGGCCGCTGTCAGCGATTGGCGACTTAAAAAATTATCATCGGATGCTAATCGAAACGACGAACATCGTGCGCCTGAAGATGAAGCGCAGTAGGACGCTCGCACAAATCAAGGCTGAAGGTTTGCCCGAAGAATGGAAAATTTGGGGAACAGGCTTTATCAGCACAGAGAAATGGATTGAAACGATTTACCGAAGTTTGTCGGAAAAGAAGTAGCAGCGTTAAAGGAAAGAGACAAGCGGCACTTCGATTCGCTGGTCTCTTCCTATCACTTGCCTTTCCTATCATTTATTCTCACTCGCTTATCTCTCTCGAAAAGCTTTCGCCCGCCGCTATCTTCAATCCGAAAACATCTGCAATCGTTTGCCCTATGTCGGCGAGCGAGCCGCGCGTGCCGAGGTTGACGCCCGCGCGCGCGTGTTTGCCGTAGGCGAGCAGCGGCGTGTATTCGCGCGTGTGGTCGGAGCCTTTATAGGCGGGGTCGTTGCCGTGATCGGCGGTGATGATGAGCAAATCTCTTTCACCGAGCGCCGCTTCGATTTCGGGCAGCCGCGTGTCGAAGTGTTCGAGCGCGCGCGCATAGCCTTCCGTGTCGCGGCGGTGGCCGTAGAGCATGTCGAAGTCAACGAGATTCGAGAAGATAAGGCCGCGTGAATCGGCACGAAGAGCGCGAATCGTTTTGTCTATGGATTGATCGTTGTTCTTCGCGGGCAAGTCCTTCGTCACGCCGAGCGCGTCGTAGATCGAACTGATTTTGCCGATGCAGACGACATCTAATCCGGCGTTGGATAGTGTTGGCAAAAGATTATCGCTTGGCGGAAGAACGGCGTAGTCGTGGCGATTTTCCGTGCGGCGAAAGTTGCCCGGCTCGCCCTCGAAGGGACGCGCGATGACGCGCCCGACTTCATGCTCGCCGTGTAAAAGACGCCGCGCCGTTTCGCACATTTCGTAAAGCTTCGGCACGGGAATAATCTTTTCGTGCGCGGCGATTTGAAATACGGAATCGGCGGAAGTGTAAACGATGGGCGCGCCGGTTCGCATGTGCTCCGCGCCGAATTCCTTGATAATTTCCGTGCCGGAGGCGGCGATGTTGCCGAGCACGCCGGGCGCGCCCGTTGCCTTCGTAAAGCCTTCGATAACGTCAGCGGGAAAGCCTTGCGGATATGTCGGGAAGGCTCGTTCGAGAATGATTCCGGCGAGTTCCCAGTGGCCTGTCGTGGTGTCTTTGCCGTTCGAGCGCAGGGTGCAGCGTCCGTAGGCGGCGCGCGGGTTGGGGGCGGGCGCGAGGCCTTTGAACGGGCGAATATTGCCGAGGCCGCAGGCTTGCAGATTCGGCAGATTCACTTTTCGGGATTCCAGAATGTGTCCGAGCGTGTCTGCGCCCGCGTCATTCCATTTGGCGGCGTCGGGCATCGCGCCGATCCCGACGCTGTCGAGCACAACCAGCGCGACGCGGTCAAAAGCACCTTTACGTGGCATGAATAAAGTTCTTCCCTTTCTGAAAATAATTTTCGCGTTCAGGGGCAAAATAAAGCGCGCATGTCATGTAGACATCTTACCATGCGTGCAATCGCCGACGCGCCGTGCGGAAAGCAAATGAATTGCGCGCGGCATACACGCACCCGCACATGTAGACAACGCGGCAGCAAATAGCTTCAGAGCAACTTTCTCGCGTACCAATGATTTGTCAGCATAGGCGTTTGGTCTTTTGCCCTTCTTGATTACACGACTCCGACAATCGTAGGCGGCGCGGGATATGGCGAAGTCTGTAGTATAGGAAAAATAGCAATCTCTTTGCGTCAATCGTGTTAAATCGGTTAAAGAATTGTGGTTAAAAGAATTTCTTATACCGAAACCATGTAGGTAGGTATGTTAAAATGCAAAGATGAAAAGAATAGATTATCCCAACTTGATAAAAGAGAGTGTTAGTGAGTTAAAAAGGTTGGAGAAAAAAGAGAATAACGCTCGC
>JBPCOJ010000133.1:0-55345 GCA_051000345.1 Pyrinomonadaceae bacterium
GCCAAGATAGCAAGCGATAATCGCTTCAATCGACGCGAAACAATTTTATGAGCAATGCGCGCGCTTATGATGCAATTGTGATCGGCTCCGGGCCGAACGGTCTGGCGGCGGCAATCGCGCTGGCGCAGGCCGGGCGCAAGGTTCTCGTGCGCGAAGCGGCGGAGACAATCGGCGGCGGCTGTCGTTCGATGGCATTGACGCTGCCCGGCTTCACGCATGATGTTTGCTCTGCGGTTCACCCGCTCGCCGTCGGCGCGCCGTTTCTTCGCACGTTGCCTTTGGACGCGCACGGCCTCGAATGGATTTATCCGCCCGCGCCGCTCGCGCATCCGTTTGACGACGGCACGGCGGCGTTGCTGGAACGCGACATCAAAGCAACAGGTGAAACGCTCGGCGAAGACGCGGCCTCTTACGATAAATTAATGCGGCCTTTTGTCGAGAAGTGGCCGCAGTTGAGCGACGAATTGTTGAGGCCGATTCGTTTGCCGCGCCATCCTTTGGTGCTCGCGCGTTTCGGTATTAAGGCGATTCGTTCGGCGCGTGGATTGGCGGAAAGTTCTTTTCGCGGTGAACGCGCCCGCGCCCTTTTCGCGGGCATGGCGGCACACTCTATGCTGCCGCTCGAAAAAGCTGCGAGCGCTTCTTTCGGTCTTGTGCTCGCCGTCACAGGCCACGCGGTCGGCTGGCCGATTCCGCGCGGCGGTTCACAGAAAATCGCAAACGCGCTTGCTTCATTGTTGCGCTCGCTCGGCGGCGAAATCGAAACGAACGCACCTGTTGATTCGATTGATGAGTTGCCGCCCGCCCGCCAAATTCTTTGCGACATTACGCCGCGTCAATTGCTTCGCATCGCCGGACACCAATTGCCCGCAAATTTTCGTCGCCGCCTCGAAAGCTATCGCTACGGCCTCGCCGCCTACAAACTCGATTACGCTTTGAGCGCGCCCGTGCCTTGGAAGGCGAAGGAATGCTCGCGCGCGGCGACGGTGCATCTCGGCGGCACGCTCGCGGAAATTGCCGCATCGGAGCGCGCCGCGTGGGAAGGACGCCACCACGAAAAGCCATACGTGCTCGTTGTCCAGTCGAGTTTATTTGACGACACGCGCGCGCCCAGAGGACAGCACACGCTCTGGGCTTACTGTCATGTGCCGAACGGTTCTACGTTCGATATGACGTTGCGCATCGAAGAACAGATCGAACGGTTTGCGCCCGGCTTCCGTGATTTGATTCTCGCGCGAAATGTTTTGACTCCTGCCGCGCTTGAAAAACATAACGCGAATCTCGTCGGCGGCGACATCAACGGCGGCGCGCAGGATTTGCCGCAGCTTTTCCTGCGCCCGACTTCGCGCCTCTACAAAACTCCGCGAAAGGGCTTGTATCTCTGCTCCGCCTCGACGCCGCCCGGCGGAGGCGTACACGGCATGTGCGGCTACTTCGCCGCGCAAGCGGCGTTCGCAGACAAACTATAAAGTCAATCCTCACGCCTGCCGCTCGACGCCGCATCGCACTGCGCTTTCAACAGATGTTAGAATACGCAAACTGTTTACCAAAAATTCAAACTGAAACGGAGATACATCACATGCTTAAAGAAGGCGATGTCGCGCCGGACTTTTCCACGCGCGACGCGAACGGCAACGAAATTAAATTATCGGATTTTCGCGGCCAGAAGGTCGTGCTTTATTTTTACCCGAAGGACGACACGCCGGGCTGCACGAAGCAAGCCTGTTCATTGCGCGATGCTCATTCGACATACGAAGAAAAGGGCATCGAGGTGCTCGGCGTCTCGCTCGACACGGAAGAGTCGCATCAGCAGTTTGCCGCGAAATACAATTTGCCGTTTACGCTTTTGAGCGACACGGATCACAGCGTTTCCAGCCTCTACGAAGTTTACGGCGAGCAGAAATGGGGCGATAAAACATTCTGGGGGCCGGCGCGCAAAACTTTTCTCATCGACGAGCAAGGCGTGCTTAAAAAAGTGTTCGACAAGGTCAACGTCGAAGCGCACGCCGACGAAGTGCTCGAAGCCTTTGCGGCGTAAGCGTCTAACGTGGCGGCAATTCGTCATGCGCGCATTCGTTTTTATTGCGCAATCATTATCAGCAACGGTGCTGCGGCGGCGGCGGCTGCTGTCGCCGTTCAAACGAACGATTCAAATTATCGCAATCTGCATTATCGGCAAGCGTGACGTGCGAAGTCGCAAACGCATTTCTACTATGACGGCTTTTGCGCTTGCCGTCTTTTTCTTCGCGTGCGCTTTGCCGCTGTGTTCTTCGGTGAATGTTCGAGCGCAGAAAAAGCGCAGGCATGTTTCGAGCGCGCCGCCGAAAAACGTCGAGAGCAATGAGGCGAAGGCGGCGGCGGACGAACTTGCGAGAAGGCGCGCGGAATTGATTAAAGCCGTCAACGATTCCAAAGCGAGCCTTGCGCAGCTTCTCGTTTATCGTGAAACCAATCTGCGCGCCACCTTGAAGGAGCGCGACCAACTAAAGGAGCTTTACGCGCAGGGACTCGTTGCCAAACAAAGAATCGTCGAGAGCGACGGGAAAATTGCCGCCGCGCAAAGCGAGATAAATAAAGTGCGCGAGGGCATGGACGCCGCCGATAAACAGATCGCGCACGTTAATGAAACCATCGCCGAAGAAAAGGCCGCCGCACTGCTTGCGAAAGCGCCGCCGCTCGCGCGCGGCGGTTATGTGCGGACGACTTCTTATGTGCGCTACGAAGGCCCCGGCGGTTTCTCTTTGCTTGCAGATGCGGGAAAGATCACGAACTTTTTTGTCGCTAAGTTCGGTCATGCGTTGCCCGTGAGCGCGTTCGGACAAACAAGCGTGCATGATCGTTTGGGCTTCGATCACCGCAACGCGATGGACGTTGCGGTGCCTCCCGACAGTCCGCAGGGAATCGCGCTGCTGAACTATTTGCGCGGCGCGGGCATTCCGTTTATCGCTTTTCGCAGCGCCGTGCCGGGTTCCGCGACGGGCGCGCACATACACATCGGACGCCCATCGCACAGGCTTTGATTTGGGTGAAATAAATGCAAAGGCGTTCGTGTGCGGTCAAAAATAATTCTTGACAAAGCGGCGGAACGGGCGTAGATTTCCTTGCATTGAACAAAACACATGGAAAGCTGTACGCGCGCTTTTCCTGACACTTGGAATTGTTCGCGCGCGAAGGATCACCACTAGATTCTCTACAGTTAGTCGGCGACGCACATTGACTTGTACGCACCGCTTCCGAAAATTGCGCACGGAGCTTTCCGGCGCGCGCTCGCCCCAACGGGAAAACGTCCCGCGTGGGGCGATGTCGTGTTTGGGGACGAATATAAAATAGAACTTTGGAAGGCTGTTCCTGTCGAGTGCGTTCTTCGTCGTGCTTGCTTTGAGGTCGTGACGTTACCGGACATAAATCGGATTAGAGATAATCCAAGGTTGGTCGCCGTAAGGTTTCGGTAAGCCTTCGAGATAGATTTCGACGCGATAAACGCCCTGCTCGTTAACGAAGAAATCCTTGCCCGCCGTGCCGTTTGCTTCCGCGATAACTTTGCCGTCTTTGTAAAGCAGCGTGCGCGTTTGTTGGATCGGCGTGGCGACTGTCAAACGAACGCCGTCGGCGAGTTGAATCTCGTCGCCCATAATCTTTTTTTCACTTCTGTTATCGGCGTTGAAGCTGAACCCCTTTGCGTCCGCGAGCACGTCAAAGGAAACGTAAGCATGGCCGTGTTTGAGCGCCGATAGAAGAGTTGCGGAATCGAGGGATTGATTTTTTTCGACGAGCGCGTGCGTGCGCACGATTGAGAAACTTTCTTCGTATGGATCGAACTGCAAGCCGAACATTTTTTTGCCGGTAGATTGCTGCAAGCCGATGCCTAGATTGGCGTGCGCGTCGTTACCCGCGATGGCGACGATTTTTTTATTCAGAGAGGTTTCTTCATCCCAACGCTGCAAGTTGTCTGCGGGCCTGCGGTACGAATCCATCCACAACAAATCCGTGTAGCTGCGAAACGACCACAGACCCGTGAAGGAAAGTTTTAGCAGATTGAGCCGCTGGCCTTCGGCGTGCATGTTGTAAATTTCCATGCCCGCGTAGTTCGTCGCCGTCGCCCAACGCCCGAACTGTTCCGGGTGCGCGACGAAGACAAGGCTATCGTTCGCTTCCGCTTCGTCGATGAATTTTTGAGTAAGCGTAGGATCGTTGTGGTTCAAGGCTTGTGCGTTTGGCTGCTTGCCTGTTATCAGCAAACGATCTCCGCCCGTCGCATCTATCTCGCTGCCCGCGATGAACAGCACGCCGCCGTGAGTCCCGTCCAAAGTCTGCGCGGAAGTATCCATGTCCTTCGACGGATGCTCCGTCATTAACACGAAGTCCAGAAGATTGTTGTGCGCGGCTTCGACGATGTCGGTGAGCTTGCCCGTGCTATGCCCGCCCAGAGAGGAATGAACGTGTATGACGCCCCTGTAATCCGCGTAGGCATTGTTCGGATCGAGTGCGGCGACGCGCTTTTGTTTCAAAGTTTCAATCGCGTGGCGCAAGCTTGCAAGCTGATGGCGCTTGTAAAGAGCGGGAAGCTGCGAGAGCAACAGCAAAGCGAGCAATGCGGAAAGCGCAATCATCGTGCGGCGTTTCACTGTCCACTTTCTTCGCATGAAAAATTGCCCGCCGAATTTCTTCGACTTGAAACGAATTGCACTCAGCCTTCGCCTTCAAAATCAACCGACGCGACATGCTCGCTGATGTTGCGTCCGAAGTCTGCCGCAATGATGTGTTCGGGATGAATCGTGTAGGCGTCGAGCGCAGCGCGGTCATGAAAGACGGCGACGAGTCCCGTGTCGTAAGAGCGCGCGAGATGCAGCGTGTCAAAGCCGACTGAAAAACTTTGTATCTCAGGAATAAGGAAAGACAAACGACGCAGCCGCGCGACATGCTCATCGCGTATCGCCTGCTCAACGTCGGCGCGATATTTCCAAACAACGATATGTGTCAGCATAATTTCAAGTAGTCAGAAGTCAGGAGACAGAAGGGCTTTGTTGCATAAATAGGGTTTTGTGCCCATATATTGTGGAAGACCCGTCAAATTTCAGACCCGAAACCGCAATATATAGATTTATGCAACAACGCCAGACAGAAGTCAGAATAAGATTGCGCAATACGGTTTCAGATAAAGAACTTCAACTCAAGCAGCGGACATGCCTTCATTCTGTCCCCTGACTACTCCTTTTCATCCTTTTCTTCGCACCACTGGCGCGTTGTTTTGTGGCGGTATTCAAACATGCGTTTTAGCTTTGGCGCAACAAGGGCGGGCGCGAAAAGCTTTCCCAGAAAGCCGAGCGGCGGCAAGTATTCTATTTCATCGCGGAGCAGCGCGCCCTGTGCGTGCGGCAAAATGATGTGGCGATGACGCCAGAAATGAAACGGCCCCTTGATCTGCACGTCTTCAAACATGCGCGGCGGATCATATGCGGTGTGCTCTGCAATCCAGCGCACTGTGAGGAAGCCGAAAAGTTTCGTGTCGATAATGGCGCGCGAGCCGACGTGAAGATTCGGCGCGGCCTGAACGATGTTTGCTTTCTCCCACGGCGGCAGCAAGCGAAGGATTGCGTCCGGCAGTTCGTGAAAAGCGAACACGCGCTCTGGCGTCGCACGAATCAAACTTTCTTGAACGAACTGCAAGAGTCTGTGCCGCTCCTTACTGTTTGAGATAGTGGTCGAACCAATCGAGCGTGCGTTCGAGCGCGTCAACACGATGGCGCGGTTCGCGCAAGCCGTGGCCTTCGCGCGGATAGCGCACAAGCTCCGTCTCGACGCCGCGCCGCCGCAAGGCCATGTACATCTCTTCGGCCTGCGTGATGTGAACGTCGTTGTCCTGCTCGCCGTGTAGAAAAAGCGTCGGCGTCTGCGCTTGCTTGACGTAGCGAATCGGCGACCAGCGCCACAGAGTATCGTAGTTGTCCCAAGGGAAGCCATTGAACTCCGCGTGAATCAAATCTTGGTACAGCGATGTGGCGTAAAAGCTGACGAGATTGCTGACGGAAGCAGACGCGACGGCGGCGCGAAAACGCGGCGTCTGCGTGATAATCCAATTCGTCATAAAGCCGCCGTAAGAGCCGCCCGTCACGCCCAAACGATTCGGGTCGATCCAAGAATTTCTACGCAAGGCTTCATCGACGCCGCGCATCAAATCCTGATAATCGCCGCCGCCCCACTCGCCGATTGTGCCGTCGGAAAACTTTTGCCCGTAGCCCGTCGAGCCGCGCGGATTCAAATACAACACAGCGTAACCGCGCGCCGCATAAACCTGAAACGAAGGATTGAAACTGTAACCGTATGCGCCGTGCGGCCCGCCATGAACACTCAAGATAAGCGGATAGCGCTGCCCTTCCTTAAAATCAAGCGGCTTCATCAGCCAACCTTGAATCGGCGTGCCGTCAAAGCTTTTGAAGTTGATTTCTTCAGGTTCGATGAGCTTGAGTGACTGTATGATGGAATCGTTATGTTTGCTTACACGCCGCGCAGGAGGATCAAAAGTTGGATAATAAAGCCACACTTCCGATGGATGCATAGCGTCGCTGGCAGTCAATGCAAATGCTTCTATCGGGGTTGGATTAGCATTGACACTCACGCTGAAGGCGCTGACCTGAAATGGGGCTGATGGAGGAAGTACGGCATTGATACCGAGCAGCCGATTATTAACGAGGCCACCCAAAGGCAAAACTGTACCCAATCCTGTTCCATTTACTTCGGCAAAAAAAACAGTTGCCTGCCCGCGAGTGCCAGCGAGGAAGTAAACTGCGCGGCCATTGGAAGACCAGCGTGGAGTGCGTGCGCGACGATTCAGTGCGGCGGTGAGTTCGCGTCCCGTGCCACCGTTTGCTTCGATGACCCAAACGTGCGCATCTTCGGCGACGCTGTCAATGGTTGTGACGGGACGCTTCGTCGCTGTGTAAGCAATGAGCTTGCCGTCGGGCGACCATGTTGGTTCATACTCGCAGCCTTTGGTGTTCGTGATCTGGCGCGTGCGTCCGTCTGTGTTGACGGCGAAGATGTCGGAGTTGTTGACGGCGTCCGGGTCTGGTTCGTGATTGGAGAGATACGCGATTTCTTCACCGCGTGGACTGAAGGAAATGGCGTGATCGTAGTATGCGCCGTTGGTTAATTGGCGCGGGTTCGGTTGCCCGACATCGGTGAGCCAGACGTGAGTGCGCAAGCGATCAGAAAAGCTTGTGCGCGATTTATATTGAATGCGATTTATCACGCGCGGATCATCTGCGCTTTGTTCTTTGCGTGCCGTTGAATTGCTCGTATCGTTCGCGTCTTCGCTCGCGCTGATGAATGCGATGCGGCGCGAGTCGGGCGACCATGCGAAGGTTTCGCCCGCGTAGGTGATAAAGAAGTTCGTCGAACGCACGGGCGCAACGAAGCGCGGTATAAGATCGCCTGTGAAACGCTTTTTTGTATCCGTGAACGTTAAAATCCAGATGCCGCTTTGCCCGTCGTGCGCGGCGAGAAAAGCGATTGACTTGCTGTCGGGCGACCATCGTGGATTCGAGGCATTCCATCCGGCGGGAAGAAGCGGCGCGGCGGCGGAAGCGGAAGATGATGATACGGCTGTGCTTGAAGTCGTCGTCACGCTCCACAATGTCGTGCGAGTTTCGTTGCCTTCGGTTGCGGAAACCGTATAGACGACGCGCCCGCCGTCGGGTGAAATCTGGGCGTCGCCGACGTTGGCAATGCGCAGGGTGTCGGCGGCGGTCATCGGGCGTCGCGTTTGCGCGTGCGCAGAAAAAGCCGCGAGCGAAAGCAGGCACAGAAGATAAATGGAGATGCGCGCTTTTTTCATGGCTGTATCGTGTGAAGCTATGTCATGGAAGCTATTGCGAATTGAAAATGAATGCTGCGAGTTCATAGTGTTATAACTTCAAAGTCAGGCTAGTGTCTGTAATTTGAGTGTTGGTAAATTGCCTCCAGCTTTAGCTGGAGGACAGCCAGCACATAGATTTTGGCTTTAGCCGAATCATTCGGCTAAAGCCAATCAATTCTACTCAATCTTATCCACTAGCTGAAGCTAGTGGCAATTTACCAACCCTTAAAGCTTTAATCACACAGCACCGGATGTGTTAGCTGCTCAAGCTGCTCATTAAGAAGTTGCCATGCGCGCGCGATGTGTTCTTCGGTGGTGCGTATGTTGCCGATGGCGAGGCGCAATACAAACGCATCGTTTAATTTTGTATGCGAAAGAAACGCTTCGCCCGTGGCATTGACGTTGTGCATGATCGCTTCGTTGAATGCGTCTTGGCGAGCGGCGCGTTGTTGTTCGGTTTCGCCGTTGAGGTCTGGCGTGCGTGCGCGAAAGCAAACAAGGCTGAAGGGAACGGGCGCACAGAGTTCCCAAGCGGGCGCGGCTTCCTTGACCCATGAAGCGAAGAGGCGCGCGAGGCGGCAGTGTTCGCGTATGCGCGCGGCTAAACCTTCATGCCCAAAATAGCGCATGACCATCCAGAGTTTGAGCGAGCGAAAACGGCGTCCGAGTTGAATGCCGTAATCCATGCCGTTGCGCACTTCTTCTGGCGCGTCATTCGTGCGCAGATATTCCGGCACAAGCGAAAATGCGCGTCGCAAGATGTCCATGCGGCGACAGTAAAGCACGGAAAGATCAATCGGCGTGAAAAGCCATTTGTGCGGATTGGTGACAATGGAATCGGCGCGCTCGCAGCCCTCTAAAACATATCGCATCTCCGGCACAATCGCCGCCGAGCCGCCGTAAGCCGCATCGACATGCAGCCAGATTTTATGTTCCTCGCAAACGTCTGCGATTGCCGAGACGGGGTCGATGCTCGTTGTCGAAGTCGTGCCGACGGTGGCGACGACGCAGCACGGAAGCACGCCGTTTTGTTTGTCCGTTTCGATGGCGTGCGTGAGCGCTACGGCATCCATGCGAAACTCCGCGTCGGTGGAAATTTTGCAGAGCGCGCGCGTGCCTAGACCAAGGGCGATGAGCGCTTTTTCGACGGACGAATGAGCTTGTTCGGAAGCATAGACGCGTAGCAGCGGCAACGGTTCGCGCCCGCTCATGCCTTGTTCGCGGATTTGCAGGTCGAGGCTTTCGCGCGCGGCGGCAATGGCGTGCATCGTCGAAACGGAAGCCGTGTCGTAGATGATGCCGTCGAACGCGGCGGGCAATCCGAGCAGTTGGCGCAGCCATGAGAGCGCGACTTCTTCGAGTTCGGTGGCGGCGGGCGAGGTGCGCCAGAGCATTTGATTGACGTTAAAGGCCGCCGCTAAAAGTTCGCCGAAGATGCCGGGCGCGGAAGCGGAAATAGAAAAGTAAGCGAAGAAGGCAGGGTGATTCCAATGCGTCAGCGCGGGCGCGATGAGGCGGTCAACGTCCGCGAGAATCGCCTCCATGCCTTCGCTTTCGGCGGGAGCGGATTCGGGAAGTTGCGCGCGAAATTCGTTCGGGCGAATCTGCGCGAGCACGGGGCGGCGCTCTATGTTTTCCAGATAATCGCTGATCCAATCAATGATTTCGTGGCCGTAGCGACGAAAGTCCGCCGCGTTCATGTCGCCGAGCGGCGGCGCTGCTGAATGTTCAGAATCCATTTGTGTATGTTCTCGTTTTATAATCGTGTGTCGGTAGCGCGCGATAAGAAAGGCGGATGATGCGCGCGTGCGTCGCGGTTCGTCTTAAACCTGTTGTCAGCGAAGATGCAAGTATAATTGCGCGGAGCAAAGAGCGTAAAGCGTGCGTGGCGAGCGGGCTGGTTTGATGGAAGAACTTATTCGCGGAGCATCGCGTAAATACTTTTCCACTAGCGCGCGCGTTTGTGCTACTTTCAGCAAAGACAATGCGAATGGTGGACAGCCTTTTATTTGTTGAAGGAGCGTTCAGGAAGATGTCGGAAGTAGATAATGCCATTTACGGAGAAACGTTTGAAGTCCGTTTTTTGTGGGGGCGCAGGCGGCTTTACCCGCGTTATCCGCTGAAGGCTCCTGTGGAATTCACAGTCGTGCTAGACGAGCCGTCGCAGGCACAACAGGCGCGCGGCGAAGGCAATGATATTAGCTTGGGCGGCGTCGGCGTGACCCTTCCGCAAACGGAAACAAACGTTCCGCCGGTTGGCGCGCGGATTCGTTTGCAGTTGGAAGTAGAAGGAACGAGTGAGCCTTTGGTGATCGAAGGCGTCGTCGTTCACTCCGACGCGCAGCGCAGTTTCGGCATTAGCTTTCAAGGCTTGACCTCGACGCTGCGCAAGCGCTTGAAGGTGCTGTTAGCGAGAAAAGTGGAGCACTGAAACGCTTTTTCCGATAGGCGATTGAAACAAACGAAAAGGGAAGCCGTGCGGCCTCCCTTTTTTCGTTTGAGTTGCGATTTTCCGTTTAGCGGTAAATGTGCTCACCCTTGTAGCTCTTGAACTCGTTTTCGAGATAAGCGGCGTCTTCATCGCTGCGCGGTTTGACGCCCATCACGATGCCGCCTTCCTTGATGCCCGATTCGTAAGCCTTCGCGCGGTCTTCGGGAATGCCCGAACCGACGAGCGCGCCGACGAGTCCGCCGGTCAAGCCGCCCGCGCCAGCGCCCGCCAGCGCCGCCGCCAGTGGCCCGGCGATGAGAAGGCCGAGACCGGGAAGGGCAACCGTCGTGCCGATGGCCGCGATGCCCGCGAGGACTGCGCCGACGGTTCCGCCGATGGCCGAGCCGACGCCCGCGCCTTCCATCGCCTTATCGCCGAGTTCCGAGGTGGCTTCGCTGCCCGCCGGATAATATTTGTTGCGCGTTTCATCCGACATCATCACGTTGACGTCGTCTTTGCCGTAACCACGGCTGCTCATCGTGCTGTACGCTTTTTCAGCGCTTTCTCTGTCTCTGAACATGCCCGTCAACATGCCGCTGCGTCCGCCGACGCTCGTGCCTCTGACGCCGTCGGATTCGTCCAACACGTTGTTGTTTGCCTGACGAACATTACCCTCCACGTTTTCGCGTTTGCCTTCGCGCTCCAATGATCTATCGCCGACCACTGCGCCCGCTGCTTCCTTCGTCGCGCCTTTAACGCGCTCTCCGAAAGCCGATACTTCTTCTGTTACGCTGTCATCTTTTTTATAGTCGCTCATTTTCGGTCTCCTCTTTTCAATGGTTTGTAGAATTGCGAGACGGCGGACGATTCATTACCGCAGCTCGTCGTGTACGATTTCGCGTCTCAAAATAACTGACGCCGGAGACTAGAGCAAAGAGCGTACCGCAAGAGAAACGGCGCTGTCACGAACCTTATGCGCGCGGCGTCGGCGCGGCTTTATGTAACATCAAAATCAACAAATGACTCGACACGCGCGGCGAAACGGGTATAATGCGCCTTCGTTCGCCGGATACAGCCATTAAACGATAGCCTGCGTAATTATTTCAGACGCGCGAGCCTGTATGTTTATGAAGAAGTACCGTCAGTGAACCGTAAGGCCATCCTGTAGTAAAGACCGTAAAAACAACTTTTCGTCGCGCGCATTTCTTTCCGGCTACGCTTCGGAATCTTCGTTGTATCCTTAAAACTTTGGAGTGTTCGCAATCAGTCGCAAGCGGCGTTGAGATAAGGTTTCTTAACAGCGAACGAAATCTTAAACGGACATTTCAAACGATATGGTCGGAGGCGCGAATTGATGGCGGAGAGTGTGGCTGTAGCGGAAGACGAGAAAACGGGTTTCGTGCGCGGTCTGGGGCTGCTCGATTCGACGATGATCGTCGCCGGTTCGATGATCGGCAGCGGCATCTTTATCGTCTCCGCAGACATTTCCAGACAAGTCGGTTCGCCCGGCTGGTTGCTCGTCGTTTGGATTATCACAGGACTCTTGACTGTGATGGCGGCGCTTTCCTACGGCGAACTCGCGGCGATGATGCCGAAGGCGGGCGGACAATACGTTTACCTGCGCGAAAGCTATTCGCCGCTGTGGGGCTTTCTTTACGGCTGGACGCTTTTCCTAGTCATTCAAACGGGAACGATTGCGGCGGTTGCCGTCGGCTTCGCCAAATATTTGGGCGTGCTGTGGCCGACGGTTTCCGAATCGAACTACATTATCCAGCCCATTCGCCTTTCTTCAGGCTACGCCGTCTCGCTTTCAACCGCACAACTAATCGGCCTGCTTCTGATCGCGCTGTTGACATGGATGAACACGCGCGGGCTTGAGCTTGGCAAGCTCGTTCAGAATGTTTTCACGACGGCGAAGACGGGCGCGCTCCTTGCTTTGATTCTTTTAGGCATTCTGGTTGGCTTGAGAAATCCGTCTGTGATGAGCGCGAACTTCGGCGATTTGTGGACGGTGCGCGGCTCTTTGCAGGATGTCGGACATGGCCTCACAGCCGCGCTGCCCATCGGATTATTCGTCGGCATTTGTGTCGCGCAGACCAATTCGCTTTTTAGCGCGGATGCTTGGAACAACATTACTTTCACGGCGGGCGAAGTAAAGAACCCTCGCCGTAACGTGCCGCTCTCGCTCGCGCTCGGAACGTTTTTGGTGATCGGATTGTACTTGCTCGCCAACATCGCGTATCTTTCGACGCTGCCGTTTGAAGCAATCAAGACTGTGCCGAATGATCGCGTTGCATCGGCTACGGCAGACGTGATTTTTCCCGGCTACGGCGCGCTCGTGATGGCCGTCGCAATTATGGTTTCGACGTTCGGCTGCAACAACGGATTGATCCTCGCCGGAGCGCGCGCCTATTATGCGATGGCGCGCGACGGTTTGTTTTTCAAATCATCCGGGCGGCTCAACGACAAACACGTTCCGGCGTGGGGACTCGTTATTCAAGGCATCTGGGCGGCGCTGCTTGTGCTGCCGCGCACCGTCAACGGAACAGATGCGGCGACGGGCGCAGTCAAATACGGCAGCCTCTACAACGATCTTTTAACTTACGTTATCTCTGCGGCGCTCATCTTTTACATACTGACGATTGCGGGCATTTTTGTGCTGCGCCGGAAACGTCCAGACATCGAACGCCCGTATAAAGCCTTCGGCTATCCCGTCATTCCCGCGCTGTACATCGTCTGCGCGAGCATGATTTTGTTTGTGCTCTTTGCTTATCAAACGGCGACGACGTGGCCGGGATTGTTGATTGTGCTGACCGGCATTCCCGTCTATTTTCTATGGCGGCAATCCGCGCGGCGACACGGCATCACGCCCGACAATGTTATCGAAGAGTAAACGAGCGCGCTGAAACTTGCGCGACGAAAAAACTGATTCTTAACACACTTCGTATTCTTTTCCTTTGAGGAGATTGCAATGGCAAATTTGTTCGTCAAAAAATCAATCGCAGAATTAAAGGCGGAGGCGGCGAGCACGAGCGAACACGGCTTGAAACGCTCGCTCTCGGCTTTGAACCTGACGACGCTCGGCATCGGCGCAATTATCGGCGCGGGTATCTTTGTTTTGACAGGCCACGCGGCGGCGGCCAACGCCGGGCCAGCCATTCTGCTGTCGTTTATTTTGGGCGGCATCGTTTGCGCGTTCGCCGGACTCTGTTATGCGGAGATGGCCTCGACCGTGCCGATTGCGGGCAGCGCCTACACTTACGCTTACGCGACGATGGGCGAATTCCTCGCGTGGATCATCGGTTGGGATTTGGTGCTCGAATACGCGCTCGGCGCAACGACCGTTGCCATCGGCTGGTCTGGTTACGTCGTCAGCTTTTTTGAAAAGAACTTGGGCATCCCCTTGCCCGCGCAGTTGGTCAACGCGCCCTACGCCTTCGACGGAGCGACAGGAACGTGGACAAGCACCGGAGCCTTTCTCAACATTCCGGCAATGCTGATTATCTTGGTTGCGACGATTCTTTTGACCATCGGCATCGAGGAATCTGCGAAGGTGAACAATGTCATCGTCTTCATTAAAATCATCATCGTGCTCGCCTTCATCCTCGCGGGCATCTCTTACGTCAGCACGCAGAACTGGGTTACGTCCACCAATCCGACGGGCGCATTTATTCCGCCAAAACTCAGCGAAGGTCAATACGGCTGGAGCGGCATCCTGCGCGGCGCGGCTGTCGTCTTTTTCGCTTACATAGGCTTCGACGCCGTTTCCACCGCCGCGCAGGAAGCGAAGAATCCGCAGCGCGACATGCCGATAGGCATTCTCGGCTCGCTCATTATCTGCACGGTTCTTTACGTGCTCGTCGGCTTTGTGTTGACGGGCATCGTGCCTTACGACCAACTGAACGTGCCGGAACCGATTGCCGTCGGCGTTGATAAAATCGGCCTGACGTGGCTTTCGCCTATCGTTAAACTCGGCGCGATTGCGGGCTTGAGTTCCGTCATCGTCGTGATGCTGCTCGGACAAACGCGCGTCTTTTATTCGATGTCGAATGACGGATTGCTGCCACCCATAATATCGAAGATTCACCCGCGTTTTCGCACGCCGTACA
The DNA here is from genome assembly GCA_051000345.1 of Pyrinomonadaceae bacterium. Classification (GTDB taxonomy): domain Bacteria; phylum Acidobacteriota; class Blastocatellia; order Pyrinomonadales; family Pyrinomonadaceae; genus JBHENC01. The sequence goes on from JBPCOJ010000133.1 coordinate 14,396, forward strand.
TTACGACGATTATCACGGGCATCGTGGTGATGATCGCCGCAGGGCTTTTGCCGATTGGCCTCGTCGGTGAACTCGTCAGCATCGGGACGCTGTTCGCCTTCGCCATTGTTTGCGCGGGCGTGCTTGTGCTGCGCATCAAACAACCGGATGTCGAGCGGCCTTTCAGAACCCCGGCAGTGTGGTTCGTCGCTCCGGCGGGCGTGCTATCCGCAGTATTTCTGATGACGGGACTTCCGGGCGATACTTGGAAACGTTTGATTTACTGGATGGCACTCGGCCTCTTGATTTACTTTGTTTACGGTATGCGCAACAGCCGCATCGGTAAGCGCGAAGCAACGCGCGATTCAGTTGCCGCAGACTAAAACTGACAAGAGCGCTAACAGGCCGAAATAAAAGGAGCGGCGATGTGGATTCACGTCGCCGCTCCTTTTATTTTTCAACTTCCGCCCTGCGCTGTCGCTTCTTTTGACGAAACTCATCAACGTAAACATTAAGCTTCTCGATTCAATGCTGCGCGCGCCGCACGGATCGCTTCGGCAACACGCTCCGGGCTAGTGCCGCCCGCCTGTGATTTGGTCAAGAGTGTTTGCTCTAAAGACAGCGCCTCGCGGAAATCTTCTTCGATGTGCGTGGAAAATTCGCGCATTTCTTCTATCGCCAATTCTTGAATTTCCACTCCGCGCTCAACCGCATGAAGCACGATGCGCCCGACCATTTCATGCGCTTCACGAAACGGCACTCCTTTGCGCGCAAGGTAATCAGCCAACTCCGTTGCGTTCATGTAGCCGCGCGCCGCCGCCTCGCGTGTTCGGTCTTCGCGCACACGCATGTTGCGTAAAACCGTCGCCGCAACTTCGAGCGATTGGCTGACGGTGTCGGCGGCGTCGAAGACGGCTTCCTTGTCTTCCTGCATGTCTTTGTTATAAGCGAGCGGCAAGCCTTTGAGCATCGTGAGCAACCCGAGCGTGTTGCCGAAGACGCGCCCTGCTTTGCCGCGCACAAGCTCCATCGAATCGGGATTTTTCTTTTGCGGCATAAGGCTCGATCCGGTTGCCACCGCGTCGCTTAATTCGAGAAAGCCGAATTCCGTCGTCGCGTAAAGAATAATGTCTTCGGCAAGGCGCGAGAGATGCACCATAATCAGGGAACACGCGCTCGAAAATTCGACGCAGAAATCGCGGTCACTCACCGCATCGAGACTATTGCGCGAAACGCTGTCGAAACCTAACATGCGTGCGACGCTTTCACGATTGATCGGATAAGACGTGCCAGCGAGCGCCGCAGAGCCGAGCGGCATCACGTTCGTTCGCTTGCGCGCATCACTCAAGCGTTCAGAGTCGCGCGCCAGCATCTCGAAATAAGCGAGACACCAATGCGCCCACAACACGGGTTGCGCGCGTTGCAAATGCGTGTAGCCGGGAAGCACCGCGCCCGCGTGCCTTTCCGCCGAATCGAGCAAGGCCGTTTGCAGCGACCTTACTTTTTGCGAAAGCGAATCGATTTCGTCGCGCAGCCACAAACGAAAATCCGTTGCTACCTGATCGTTGCGGCTTCTGCCCATGTGCAGCCTGCGCCCGTCATCGCCGACGATTTCGACGAGCCGCGCTTCGACAAAAGAGTGGACATCTTCGGCAGCGATTTCGTCGAAATAGTTTGCGTCCTTCGCCGCGCGCAGAGCAATGGTTTCCAAACCCGCTGTAATGCGTTCGGCTTCTTTCGCCGAGAGAACGCCGCACGCGCGCAAGCCTTCGCAATGCGCGATGCTCGCACGCACGTCTGCGGCAAACAAACGGCGATCAAAGCCGAACGAGCGATTGAATTCGACAAACTGCTTGTCCGCCTCGCCTGTGAATCGCCCGCCCCATAAATTTTTCGTCTCGCTCAATTCAGTTTCTCCAGATAAATTTTCAATACGGCAACTTCCCTGTGCCGGATACTAACTTACTTTCTCACGCGTTTGACTTTATGCGTTTAGGAATGTATTTTATGCATCTATGCAAATAATATGCAAATGTTTTGCGTAAAATGATGAATAAAGAAATCCGACAGCAGAAAATATTGAGTTTAATAAAGGCCAAGCGCATCGGCACGCAAGAGGATTTGGCGGGCTGTCTTGAGCGCGCAGGAGTTTGGGCGACGCAGTCGAGCGTCTCGCGCGATTTGCTAGAGCTGGGAATCATCAAGCACAAAGGGCGTTACACTTTGCCGCAAAATTCAAACGGCGCGGCGGCAAATTCGAGCGGGCTGTTGAGCCTCGACGCGGCGGGCGATTCCTTGATCGTCGCAAAGTGTGAGCCGGGACTCGCTTCGGCGGTGGCAGTGGGCATCGACCGCGCGAGCTTGCCGGAAATCGTTGGAACTCTGGCGGGCGAAGATACAGTATTCGTCGCCCTCGCCGAACGCAGGCAGCAGCGCGCAATGATTCAAAAAATTTGGAAACTTTTTGTTTGAAGGAAAAAACAGTGTCAGAAAAGAAAATCAAAAAAATCGTGCTGGCTTATTCGGGCGGACTCGATACGAGCGTGATGCTGCATTGGATCAAGGAACAATACGATTGCGAAGTCGTTTGCTATTGCGCGGACGTCGGGCAGGGCGATGAACTGAACGGCCTTGATGAAAAGGCGAAAGCGACGGGCGCATCGAAGCTTTATATAGAAGACTTGCGCGAAGAGTTTGTGCGCGATTACGTGTGGACGGCGGTAAAGGCCAACGCCGTTTACGAGGGAGTGTATCTGCTCGGCACGTCGCTCGCTCGTCCCGTCATCGCCAAGCGGCAAATCGAGATTGCGCGCAAGGAAGGCGCGGACGCGGTGGCGCACGGCGCAACCGGCAAAGGCAACGATCAAGTGCGTTTCGAGTTGACGTACTACGCGCTAGAGCCGGACATCAAGGTTGTTGCGCCGTGGCGCGAATGGGAATTCAAAGGCCGCGCAGATTTAATTGCGTATGCCGAAAAATACAATATTCCTGTCACCGCGACGCACGCGAAGCCTTATTCGACGGATCGCAATTTGATGCACGTTTCCTACGAGGGCGGCATTCTCGAAGACCCATGGGCGGAGCCGCCTGCGGATATTTTTCAAATGACCAAAGCGCCTGAAGAAGCGCTCTCGGAAGCGGAATACATCGAAATTCAATTCGAGCACGGCGAACCCGTCTCGGTAAATGGAGAGGCAATGTCGGCGGCGCTGCTTCTCGCGCGCTTGAACGAAACGGGCGGCGCGCACGGCATCGGGCGCGTGGATTTAGTTGAAAACCGTTTCGTCGGTATGAAGTCGCGCGGTGTGTACGAAACGCCGGGCGTAACGATTTTGCAGGCGGCGCACCGCGCGCTTGAATCCATCACGCTTGATCGTGAAGTCGTGCGGCTGCGCGATTCCCTCAATGTGAAATTCGCTGAAAGCATTTACTACGGTTTCTGGTTCGCGCCGGAGTTTGAAGTGATGCGGCGGATGATTGATGACACGCAAAGAAACGTGACGGGCGAAGTGCGCTTGAAGCTTTATCGCGGCAACGTGATTGTCGTAGGACGCCGCGCCGCGCACTCGCTTTACAGCGAGCGACTCGCAACGTTTGAGGCTGAAGACATTTACAATCAGCGCGACGCGGAAGGCTTTATCAAACTCAACGCTTTGCGCCTGCGCCTGAAAAATTTGGCGGATAAAAGCGCGCAAATGGAATAGCGGCAAGTGCAACGCGAGGAAAGCCGAAAGCAGAAGAGTCTTAACGCCGACTGTCACCGATAAGATTAAAACATGAATACTGAAACGATTAGCACCACGCCCGCGAGCGGCGAATTAACGACTGTAATCGAAGCCGACAAATTAGGCTCGGCGACATCGCCGCTTGATTTGCCGAAGTCGCTGATGGTAAGCCGCGCGCCCTATGGAACGCCGCGCGCCGGAGATGTCGTTGTCGTGCGCGCGTTGACCGACAGCGCGACGTACAACATGCTGGAACTTCCGACGGGAAGGCTTGCAAAAATCAATCCGGGCGATGTTTTGATCGGCGTGCTCGGGCGACGGCGCGCGTTAAAGGGTTTCGTCGGCGACGTGCCGGAAACAGTCGCGGCGGGCGATAAATTGAATCTCTTGAACATGGGCGGCGTGATCGGATGCTGCACCGGACATCATTCGAGTTTGAGCGATGCGATCAGCGTGGAGGTGTTGGGACTCGCTTGCGAAGCGAACGGGCGCGTGCGCAATATCTTGGACGCCGCTTTGCCGCAGCGCGAAATTTTAGGGAAGACTGCGCCGCTCGTGATTATCGCGGGAACGTGCATGAACAGCGGCAAGACTTACGCGGCGACGGAGTTAATCAAGCAGGCGACGCGCGTAGGGCTTCGTGTCGCGGCGGCGAAACTTTCGGGCGTCGCGTGTTTGCGCGACACTTTGAACATGGCGGATCACGGCGCGATTGCGACGGCGAGTTTTCTCGATTGCGGTTTGCCTTCAACCGTCGGCGCGGGCGATTTGTCGCCGGTGGCGAAGGCCGTTATCGCCAGCTTGAACGAAAGCGCGCCGGACATGATCGTGATTGAATTGGGTGATGGGATTTTGGGCGGCTACGCGGTTGATTCCATATTCGAGGATGCGGAGTTGCGCGCGGCGACGGCGGCGATTGTTTTTTGCGCGTCGGATTACGTCGGCGCATGGGGCGGCATCGAATTATTCAAACGACGCGGCATCAATGTCGATGTCGTCGCAGGTTCGGTGACGGATTCGCAGATGGGCGAGGATTACATAGAGCAGGAGTTCAAGGTTCCTGCGGGCAACGCGCGCAGAGACGGCGCGCGGCTTTTCAACATCGTGCGAAGCAAGTTAGACCGGAAGGCATCCGCCTGAAACCTTACGCGAGAGAGCGTTGCAATATCGTTTGTGATGAAGAAAATCAAAGTCGGCATTTTCGGCGGGTCGGGTTATGGCGGGGCGGAGCTTTTGCGAATTCTGCTTCAGCATCCGCACGCAGAGATTGCGCTTGTGACGGCGAACGAACACGCGGGCAAAGCCGTCGGCGAAGTGCATCGCAATCTTAATGGATGGACTGATCTACGCTTCACACGCGCGCCGGATGATTTGGAGAGTTTAAGCGAACTGGAATGCGTCTTTCTCGCTTTGCCTAACGGTCAGGCGATGTTGATTGCGCCGCGTTTGCCTGAGCATGTGAAGGCGATTGATTTGTCCGGCGATTTTCGCCTTCGTGACAGGGAAGTTTTCGAGAAATATTACGGGCGCGAGCATACGGCGATGAGCGCGCAAAGAGAATTCGTTTACGGTTTGACGGAAACGAATCGTGAGCAGCTTAGAGCGGCGCGTTTAATCAGTAATCCGGGATGCTTTGCGACGGCGACGCTGCTCGGCCTTGCGCCGCTTGTCGCAAACAATCTTTTGAGCGGGCGCGTAGTGGTCGATGCGAAAACGGGTTCTTCGGGTTCTGGCGTGAAGCCTGCCGCCAACACGCATCACCCGCAGCGCATGAACTCTTTTTATGCGTACAAGCCGTTTACGCATCAGCATGTGCCGGAAATAGAACAGGAACTCGCGCGCGTCGGCGATTGGTCGGGCGAGCTTGTGTTTATGACGCACAGCTTGCCGGTTGCGCGCGGCATCTTCGCCTCGATTTATGTCGAAACAAAAGACCGGATGACGACGGATGATGTGCGCGAAATGTTTGCGGAATTTTACAAGGATGCGTTCTTTGTGCGGCTGATGGAAAACGAACAATCGCCGGACATCAACTGGGTCAAGACGACGAATTTTTGCGACATCGGTTTCGCGGCGCGCGGGCGGCAAATTGCGGTCTTCACCGCGCTCGATAATCTGGTCAAAGGCGCGGCAGGCCAAGCCGTGCAGAACATGAATCTACAATTCGGCTTCGACGAAAAAACGGGGCTGATGTTTACGGGCAGCAATCCATAGGGTTATCCGTTGCAGTCCGTAACAGATTGTAAAGGCTCGATCAGACAATTTAAGAAAGTTATGCTGCGGTGCTGAAACTCGGAAAGATAATGATCTTCGTTCCTGATTTGGAAGAAGCGAAGCGCTTTTATTGCGGCGCTTTAGGCTTCTCGTTAAAGGATGAGACTGACAATTATCTTGCCTTTGCGCATGAGGGCTGCGACTTTATCGCATTCAAATGCGAAAGGAGCGCCGCAGCGGAGAATTATAGTCGGGAAGCGCGCTCGGTCTTTGTGTTTGAAGTTGCCTCTCTTGATAAATCGTTGCTCGACCTGCGCGCGAAAGGCGTGAGCTTTCTGCACAAAGAACCGGCTGAAAATGCCTTCAGTCGCTATGCTGCGTTTCAAGACCCGTTCGGAAACGTCCACGAAATCTTCGAGCCTAAAATATGACTACTGAAATAGCCACGACGAATTTTGCGGAAATTGCAGCGGCTGAAGAACGCTGCCAACTCGCAACGTATAAGAAGATGCCGATTGCCGCCGCGCGAGGGCTTGGCGCGTGGATTTATACGAGCGAGGGCGAGCGCTATCTCGATCTGTACGGCGGCCATGCTGTGGCGGCGACGGGGCATTGTCATCCGCGCGTAGTCGAAGCGATAAAAGAGCAGGCGTCGCAGTTGCTTTTTTACTCGAACCTCGTTTACTCGGAAGTGCGCGCGCGTGCTGCCGAAAAGCTTGTCGAGATTGCGCCCGCGAGCATCACGAAGGCGTTCTTTTGTAATTCGGGAACAGAAGCGAACGAGAACGCGATGCGGATGGCGCGGCTGGTCACGCGTAGGGAAAACATCATCACGTTTTCGGGCGGCTTTCACGGGCGCACGGCGGACGCGATTAGCGCGACGGCTTTGGGGAAATACAGAGAACTCGGACGCCCGAATGTGCCGGGGCATTTGTTTGCGGAGTTCGGCGACATCGCTTCGGTTGAAAAACTCGCGGACGAAACTGTGGCGGCGATTATGCTGGAGCCGATTCAGTCGATGGCGGGCGTGCGCGAGGCCGCGCCGGATTTTTATAAAAGCTTAAGTGAGGTTGCTAAGAATCGCGGCATCGTGCTGATTTTCGATGAAGTGCAAACGGGCGTCGGGCGCACGGGCGAGTGGTTCTTTGCCGGAAGCCGCGCGGCGGCTGGCGTTGTGCCGGACATTATCACGCTGGCAAAGGCGCTCGGAAGCGGCGTTCCTGTCGGCGCGTGTCTCGTCAACGATTGCGTCGCGTCTGTGATTAAAGAGAATGAGTTGGGAACGACGTTCGGCGGCGGAATGCTGGCGATGGCGGCGGTGGGCGCGACGCTCGAAGCGATTGAAGTAGAGTGTATGCGCGAAAATGTCGTAGCGATGGAAGCTTATCTGCGCGCGCGTCTCGCAGACGTTCCGCAAATCGTCAAAGTGCGCGGGCTGGGTTTTTTATTGGGCATCGAGTTCAAAGAAAAGGCCGCCCTCGTTCATCAGGCTTTGCTTGAGCGGAAAATTATTACAGGCACGTCGAGCGATCCGAATGTGCTGCGGCTTCTTCCGCCGCTATGCTTGAAGCGTGAGGAAATTGATTTGTTTGTGGATGCGCTGAAGGAAATAGTTGCGCCGTAGTTTTCCGCGCGGCAGATTTGCAAAGTGCATCGCGGCGCTCACAATATGGAGATTTCCAGACACAGAAAAAAGTTGTTCGCCATTGGCGCGCTGCTGGCGCTCGCCTTTCTATTCCGGTTGGCATTCGGTTTGTCTTCGGACTTCTGGAACGAAGATGAGAAACAGATTTATTTGATCGGCCTCAAGTTTTACACAACCGGAATGTGGCCTTATTTCGGGCCGGATGTTACCAACACGATTCAGATACCGGGCGCGCTGCAGGGCTTGATGGGCGGACTGCCGTTTTATGTGCTGCCCGTTCCAGAAGCACCGTATGTGCTTTTGAATCTGCTTTCATTCACGAGCCTTTGTTTTTTCGCGTGGTACTGCGCGCGGCGTTTGCCGGAACTGCCGAAGTGGTTTGTGTGGGCATGGCTCTTGACCGCGCCGTGGACGCTCTCTCTTTCGACGCATATTTTTAATCCTTCGTATGTGCTCGCGGGCGGCATACTGTTTTTCGTCGGCGCGATTGAAACGTACCCATTCCTGACGGCGAAAATTGTGCCGCTGCGTTGGGCGAATTTAATGATGGGCGCGGCGCTGCTGTGGGTCATGCAGTTTCATATGTCTTGGGTCGTGTTGCTCCCCTACGTGCTCGTTTCTTTTTATTATCAATACAAAACTTCCGGCGACAAAATTCCTTCTTCACTCGCGTGGTTTGCCTGCGGCGCGATGTTGACGGGAATTTTTCTGCTGCCGACTTATATGCAGTACGGCTTGACGAATGGCGCGGGCAGCACAAACGAAGTCGTGCAATTCAATCAACGCAATTTGATACGGCATTTGAACGTTGTCGAGGGCGTGCTGGGAAGATTTTTATCCTTTGCGAGTTTTGAGTTGGCGCGCTTTATCGGCGGCAACAGCGAGGCGCGGCTGGCCTTTATCCGGCGACAAATATGGCTTGCGCCGTTTATCGGTTTTCTCGGGACGGTGGGGATCTTGCAGCCCATCGCGCTTCTCGTTTTATGGTTTAAGAACAAAGACGAAACGCAGCACTGGCGCGCGATAAAATATTTTACGCTGGCGACGATTTGCCTTCTGTACGTCGGCTTCGTGTTTTCCTTTAGAGAGCCGTATTCGCACACGTTCTATGTGACGTTTCCCGTCGCCATGCTCTACAGTTTTTACTGCTGGAACGGATTTCTAAAGCATAGGCACTGGCGGATATTCGCCGCCGTGTTCATCGTTTGCGGCATCGTCTTTCACGCAGGATTGGCGATTGATAATTTTCAACGCAAGTCGCTCTACATTAATCGGCAGCTTCCCGCAGCGGCTCTCGACAGCAAGGATTATCGCGTGTTGGGCGAGCGTCGCGTCGGCTCTAGATATTAAGAGCAACAGAAATACAGCCACAGAGTCACAGAGGCACGGAGCAAGAGCAAAGGGAAGAGAAGCAGACGAAGGAAGGAAAACTGTTTTCCATTATGCCGAAGGATTTTTTGACGACAGCGGAATGGACAGGCGCGGAACTCGATGAACTGATCGAGTCGGCCTTGCGTTTTAAGCATGGCGGGGACGAATCGAAGCCGCTTGCGAATCGCTCCGTTGCGCTCGTCTTTTTTAATCCGAGTTTGCGGACGCGCGCTTCGATGCAGGTAGGCATTTATGATCTCGGCGGCAATGCGGTAGTGCTCGAACCGGGCGGCACGAGCTGGACATTGGAGCACAGGGAAAACGCCGTGATGGACGGGGACAAGACGGAGCACGTTGCGGAGTTCGTGCGCGTGCTTGAAAGATACTGCGTCGGCATCGGCGTGCGTACCTTCGCGGCGCTGAAGAATTGGGAAGAAGAGAGGCTCGATCCTGTGCTCGGCGCGTTTGCGCGTTATGCCTTGCGCGCGCCGATTATCAATCTCGAATCGGCGATGCACCACCCGTGTCAGGCGCTGGCGGATATGATGACGATTCGGGAAAAGTCAGGGCAGGGACGCAAGCGCGTCGTGCTGGCGTGGGCGTGGCATCCGAAGCCTTTGCCGATGGCTGTGCCGAATAGCTTTGCGCTCGCGGCGGCGCAGATGGGACACGATTTAACGATTGCGCATCCGCGCGGTTACGAGTTGGACGATGAGCTAATGAGTGATGTCGAAGGGCAGGCGAAGACGGCGGGCGGCAGCGTGCGCGTAACCGATTCGCCAAACGAAGCTTTCGACGGCGCAGAGGTCGTATACGCGAAAAGCTGGGGCAGCAAAATGTTTTACGGCGCGCCGGAAAAGGACATTGCAGAGCGCGCGGCCTATCGTTCAAAGTGGATTGTTGACGAAGCGAAAATGCAGTTGACGAACAAAGCGATTTTTATGCATTGTCTGCCGGTGCGCCGCAACGTGATCGTAACGGATGCGGTGATAGATTCCGCGCAGTCCGTCGTGATAGACGAAGCGGAAAACCGCCTTCACGCGCAGAAGGCAATTATGGCGAGGCTTTTTTCCGGTGAGCGAGTATGAGCCAGCAAACTGATTCCGCGCAGTATGCTAATTCGATGCAGCCGCGACTCGATCTTTTGCGCGAAGCGTTGCCGTACATACAGCGCTTTGCGGGCAAAACCTTCGTCGTCAAATTGTCCGGCAAAGCGACGGACGAGGCGGAGAATCTCGCGTCCTTAGCCGAAGAATTGGCGCTCATTCATCAAGTCGGCATACGCCTCTGCGTAGTGCATGGCGGCGGCAAGCAATTGAACGAGCTGGCGGCGCGGATGGGCGTCGAGCAGACTGTTATTAACGGGCGGCGCGTGACGGACGATGCGACTCTCGACATGGCGAAGATGATCTTCGGCGGAAAAATCAACACGGATATTCTCGCGGCGCTCTCGCGCAGAGGCGTCGAAGCGGTGGGGCTGTCGGGCGTTGACGGCGGCATCGTTCACGCGACGCGCAGGCCGGAGCAGGAAGTCTTGAATCAGGCGACGGGCGCGCGCGAGTTGATTGATTTCGGGCATGTCGGCGATGTCGTGGAGATTAACGTGCGCTTGCCCTGTGTGCTGATGGATCACGGGTATTTGCCTGTAATTTCGTCGCTCGCTGCGGACGCGGGCGGCATGGTTTTTAACATCAACGCAGATACGGTTGCTACGGAAATCGCCGTTCAATTGAAGGCGGAAAAGCTGATTTTGCTGTCGGACGTGGACGGAGTTTATTTGCGCCCGAATGAGCCGGAAACAAAATTATCGAAGCTGACGACAAAAGAAATAGATAGCCTTGTGCAAGGCGGCGCGGCGACGGGCGGCATGATTCCGAAGCTTCACAGCATCGCTCTGCTTTTGCGTCGCGGTGTCAAAAGCGCGCATATTATCAACGCCTCGCGGCGCAACGCTTTGCTGGCGGAAGTATTCACGGACGAAGGCACTGGAACGATGATCGTCGCTTGAGCACTCACTTGCAAAAGTTTTCTATAAGTCAGCGCAGCCGTGTGTGAATAATTCAACGCGGCTGCCTTTCAATTTGCGAGCATTGGCGTTTGACTTTTGACTATGACTACGCGCCGCCGGACAATCGACTTCGATGAATGTTAGTGGGGAACAGCAACGGGAAAACAGCAGCGACGCGAAGAAGCGATTGAGCGGATTTGCCGGAAGGCTTCTCGCGGAATGGCATGAACTCCGGTTGCCTGCCAATGACGTGCGCGCAGTCGTTGCGGTTTCGGGCGGCGCGGATTCTGTAGGGTTGCTGCTGGCTCTGGCGGAATTGATTAAAACATCGCGCCTGACTCTGGGCTTGACGGTGGCGCATCTCGATCATGGCTTGCGCGAGGAGGCGGGAGCGGCGGATGCAAGTTGGGTTGCGGCACTTGCGGCGGAACTAGGATTCGAGACGGCGCTTGAAAAAATTAACGTCGGCGAGCTTGCCGCAAAAGCAAAAGACAATCTAGAGCAAGCGGCGCGTGTCGCGCGTTACGGATTTTTACACGATGTTGCGGTGAAGTGCGGCGCGGGCTTCGTGCTGACAGGGCATACGATGGACGATCAGGCGGAGACGGTGCTGCTGCGCCTTCTGCGCGGAAGCGGCGCGGAAGGTTTGAGCGGCATGAGGTCTTTGCGCGCGCTCGTCAGCGGACGCGAGGATGTGTTGCTGGCGCGGCCTTTGTTGCGTTGGGCGCGGCGCGCTGAAACTGAAATGTATTGCGCCGCGCGCGGCGTGCAGCCTCGAATCGATGCGATGAACGCGGACGAGCGTTTCTCGCGCGTGCGCGTGCGCAGGCAGCTTGTGCCTTTGCTGGAAACCTTTAATCCGCGCGCCGTCGAAGCGATTTCGCGTGCGTCCGGTTTGCTGCATGAAGATGCGTCGGCGCTCGATTTCTTTGCCGGACAATTGCTCGCGGAAGCGCGCGAGACGTGCGAGGTAAGCGAAGGCGAATCGTCGGGCGGTTGGCCTGCGCTGCGTGTGGAAGTGCTGCGTGCGGTGGCGTCGAGCGCTGTGCGGCGGCGCGCGTTGCGGCAGTGGATAGGGGGCGGGCGGGGAAGCTTGCGCCGCGTCGAGTCGGTTCATCTCGTCGCAATTGAAAATCTGCTTGTGGGGCAACGCGGCGGGCGCAAATCACAGCTTCCGGGCGGCGCTTATGTTGAGCGGCGCAAAGGCTGGTTGCGTTTCTATGCGCCGCAAGGAACTGAGAGCGGCGAACCGAAAAGTTGAAAAAGAGTTGCGACGTGTCTAGAATCGAAAATTGCTTTGCCGCGCGTCGCGGTTTGCCGTGCGCGGAGAGATGCGGCGGGCGATTCTTCCGGGTTCTAATTTGAAAGAGTTTGAAAGAGGCGTGTGTGAATTTATGGCCGACGAGATCGTTGAAGTTTACGGCGCAAGGCAAATCGCGGATAAGGTGCAGGAGCTTGCCGCCGACATCATGCGCGCCTACGCGGAGCAGGATTTCGCCGTGCTGTCTGTTTCCGAAGACGGCTTCATGTTTCTCGCGGACTTGTTGCGCGCTCTCGAGTCCGCGCCGCGCACGGCTTTTCTGCGCCACGACCACCATTCGCTTGGCGGCGTGCAAGACATTTCCTTCAGCACGCAAATGGACATCACGGGAAGGCGCGTGCTGCTCGTTGAAAGCGTGCTCGACACGGGCGTGCCGCAGGAATATCTGATAAAGCAGTTGGAGGGACGCGGCGCAAGCGAAGTGAAACTGTGCGTGATGGTGGATAAACCGGACAGGCGGCGCGTCAGGCTGCAAGCGGATTGGAGTTTGTTTGAAACGCACGAAAGCTATGTGTTCGGTTACGGCTTGGGCTACGGGGAACGCTGGCGCGAATTGCCGTACATCGCTACGTTCGCGGCGCAATGAAAATCGTGATGGCGAAACTTCTGTTTTTGTTGAAGCTTCACAGACGAAGCGGAAAGCACAACGCCGTGCGTTCGGGAAGCATCTTAAGAAAGCGACTTCGCCGGTGCTAAGTTAGGGCGTGTGCTCTTTAAGTCCGGCGCGGCGGGAATAATAGAGATTGGCGAAAGCGACAAAAGACTTCCCGTTAAGGTATGATGGAAGTCGGAGGCGAGAAATATTTTGAGTTCTACGGCGAGACAAATTATTTTTTGGGTGTTTATTGTGGTCGGCGCGGTGCTGCTTTATAGCGTTTACTCGAAGACGCAGAGCAAACCCGTTTCGCAACTTCCCTTCGGCGACCTTTATTCAAAGGTGCAAAGCGGCGACATCAAGCAGATGACGCTCAAGCAAGCCGAAGTGGTGGCGACGGATCGCAACAACAATGAGTTCAAGACGGCGCTCGAGAATCAATTCGTCAAAAGAGATTTGATGCAGGCCGCCATCGAAAAAGACAGCAACGGCAAAGTAAAAGTCGATAAGGTAGAAGAAGAGCCGGGCGGCAACAGCACGCTCTGGGTGATACTTATTAACTTCGCGCCGTTTCTCTTTATCATAGGCATCTGGGTTTTCATGTTGCGACAGATGCAGGCGGGCGGCAACAAAGCGATGAGCTTCGGCAAATCGCGCGCCAAATTGCTGAATAACCAGCAAAAGCGCGTCACGTTTAAGGACGTGGCGGGCATCGAAGAAGCCAAAGAGGAATTGCAGGAGATCATCGAATTCCTCAAAGAGCCGCAAAAATTCCAGAAGCTCGGCGGGCGCATTCCTAAGGGCGTGCTGATGATGGGGCCGCCCGGAACAGGCAAAACTCTCTTGGCGCGCGCCGTCGCAGGCGAAGCCAACGTGCCTTTCTTTTCTATTTCCGGTTCCGACTTTGTTGAGATGTTCGTCGGCGTCGGCGCATCGCGCGTGCGTGATTTATTCGAGCAGGGAAAAAAGAACGCGCCGTGCATTATCTTCATCGACGAAATCGATGCCGTCGGGCGTCACAGAGGCGCAGGCTTGGGCGGCGGCCATGATGAACGCGAACAGACTCTGAATCAATTACTTGTCGAGATGGACGGGTTTGAATCGAACGACGGCGTTATCCTGATGGCTTCGACGAATCGGCCCGACGTGCTCGATCCGGCGCTGCTTCGTCCCGGACGTTTTGACAGGCGCGTGGTCGTTTCACGCCCGGACGTGCGCGGGCGCGAAGGCATTTTGAAAGTTCACACGCGCAAGATTCCGCTCGGCGAAGACGTAGACATCAGCGTGATTGCGCGCGGCACGCCCGGCTTTACCGGCGCAGACCTTGCAAATCTCGTCAACGAAGCGGCCTTGAACGCCGCGCGCTTTAATAAAAAGTCTGTCGCGATGCCGGATTTGGAAGTCGCCAAAGACAAAGTTATGATGGGCGCGGAACGCAAAAGCATGGTGCTCACCAACGAAGAAAAGCGCATCACTGCGTTTCACGAAGCGGGTCATACACTCGTCGGTTTGAAGGTTCCGAACGCCGACCCCGTGCATAAAGTGACGATTATTCCTCGCGGCATGGCTCTCGGGCTAACGCAGCAATTGCCGGAAGGCGACCGCCACAATTACTCGAAGGAATATATGCTCGGGCAGATTGCGATTTTGATGGGCGGGCGCATTGCCGAAGAAGTGTTCTTGAACGACATCACGACGGGCGCATCGAACGACATCGAACGAGCAACGGAACTCGCGCGCTCGATGGTTTGCGAGTACGGCATGTCGCACTTGGGGCCGCTGACATTCGGCAAAAAAGAAGAGCAGATTTTCTTAGGGCGCGAGATTTCGCAGCACCGCGATTTCTCCGAAGACACCGCGATCAAGATAGATCAAGAAGTAAAGCGGCTCGTCTCGGAACAGTATGACCGCGCGAAGCAAATCATCACGGAGAATCAAGAAACGATGATTCGCCTGACGGAATTGCTGCTCGAACGCGAATCGCTCGACGGCGTGCAGATCAGGCGCATCGTGGCGAATCTGCCGCTCGACGACGAGCCGCCGTCATCCGCAATTTCGGACGACGACGAACGCCCGCAATTAAAGGAACCTGCGGCGAAAACGCTCAAACCGATTCTGCCGCCGATCACGGGCAGCAATCCGGCGACGGCATAACGCGCGTGTGATAACGCTTGCTTGAAACATGCGGCTTCCGTAGTAGGGTTCACAATCCCTGTTATGGAAGCCGCAAATGTTTGTGCGCCCGAAATGCCTTTCAACTTCAAGTAGACCGAGCATCTTCTCTCGCCAGTCCCGAACAGCGTAAATTATTGCTTGCGTCCGAAGCGACAAGCAAGCTACACTCCGCCAAAAAATGAGAGGTGATTGATGCGTAGCAACAATTACATTCCGGTAACAGACGAGAACTATAATTTGTTCACAAGATTTGATCGCCCTTATTGGACGCCATATCGCCACGTATCAGTGAACAAAATTAAAATAGATAGTTCGCGTATGAGCTTTGCTAATTCCGTATGCGAAGATGTAGTCAACACCATTATTGAAAACTTTGACATAGATAATTGGTTGCCAGTAATGATGGATAACGAAGGGTATCTACTTGATGGACAACATCGCTTGGAAGTAGCACGACGATTAAGGCTGAAGTTTATAGATGCTATCGTTCAAGATACGGAACTACTCAATAAACCAGTTGAAAGAAAAACGCGCCAAACAATATTTGATAAGCAGCCTGTTTCGCCTATTCACAGACGAAAAGTTACGCTATGAGCAGCCAAGAAACACTGTTTGCTCAAGTCCACTCGCAAAGAGGGCGACACAAAAATGGTCTGGTACAACCGTTTCTCAAATGGGCTGGCGGTAAACGACAGCTATTAACAGAGATTCGCAAGTACATTCCACGTCGTTATAACATCTACTTTGAGCCATTCGTTGGTGCGGGGGCAGTGCTTTTTGACAAGCAGCCTTCGATAGCAATCATCAACGATGTTAATGCAGAGTTAATTAACTGTTATCGTGTAATCAAAAGCGATCCTGAAGCACTTATAGCGGCAGTTGCTGAACATCAAATTACGAGTGATTATTTTTATCGTTTGCGTAAGGTTGACCGCGATCCTGAATTCGCTCATCTCTCGCCGGTAGAACGTGCAGCGCGTATTATCTTTCTTAATAAGACCTGCTATAACGGCTTATTCAGGGTAAATAGACAAGGGCAATTTAACGCACCTTTCGGCAATTACAAAAACCCGCAAATTATCAATGCTTCTGTTATAAAGGCAATTCATAACTACTTTGCTCAAGCACAAATCGAATTGACAAACTACGATTTCGCTCTTGCATTGAGCGGCGTAGAGCGAGATGATTTTGTGTATCTCGATCCACCTTACGACCCAGTGTCAGATACAGCATCATTTACTGGATACAATCTTGAGCGTTTCGACCGTGCCGAGCAACTTCGGTTAAAGGAAGTCTGTGATGATTTGACGGAGCAAGGCGCGAAGGTGCTTTTAAGCAACTCTGCGACTGATTTCATTCGCGCGTTGTATGGGGACGCCCGCCGCTACACTATTGTCGAAGTAGAAGCTAGTCGTAACATCAATTCGGTTGGAACAGGACGCGGTAAAGTCAACGAACTTCTTATTTACAACAATTACAATGTCAGCTAATTCAGAGAGCGGAAAGAATGACATAGCATGGGCGGAACTGTTCAATCTTCATCCAATCCTTGAGCGGATCGATGAAAAAGGTTTTTATGAAATCTCCGCTAAGGACATCAATAAATTCCGCGAGGCGCGATTAGCAACCAAATTCGATTTTAGTGTAAATCTACCAGCCTTGTTCAAGCGTCATAAACTGACGATTCAGCCAACGTCGCGCGGTAAGTATATTTTAGGCCGATTCGATAGTTACCAACCTTTAACGCAATACCCAACAGTTCCTATCATAAGCCTTACGTTTCCGCCTGATATTGAAACTATCAATCCCGAAAGGCTTGACTCCGAAGCATCTGCTATACTCTGCGCCCATGCTGCCGGAATCATTAAAGATGTGTTAGAGGATGATGTACGCCTAACAGTGATGGGCAGAATGGGATCAGGAACATTCCGTTATCACATCAATGAAGTAAAAAGCTCAGCACGCCACGAAATACGAGTTGATAAAGCGCAAGTGGAAATTGACGGCGGCTTTGAAGGCTCGTCGCGTCTCGCCATTATCGAGGCGAAGAACCTAAGTCCTGATGACTTTCTCATTCGGCAACTCTATTACCCTTACCGCCTCTGGACGAGCAAAGGCACAAAGGAGATTGTTCCCATTTACATGACGTACTCGAACGAAGTGTTTTCGTTCTACGTCTTTCGCTTTTCAGATACACAGCATTACAACTCAATCGAACTTGTCGAGCAACGCCGTTATCAAATTGTTCCAAGCGACATTGAGATACAAGACCTCACGGGCGCGCTTGAGCGCGCGCACATTGTACCCGAACCGACGGACGCGCCGTTTCCGCAGGCCGATAAATTCACGCGCATCATTGATTTGCTGACGCTGCTTCATACCGCCCCGCGAACACAGGATTACCTCACGACGTACAATGTTTTCGACGTGCGCCAGACGCAGTATTACACCAACGCCGCCGCTTATCTCGGACTCGTCGAACGTCGCTACGACCGCGAACAAAGCGTCTCTTACGCGCTCACGACGCTCGGACGGCGAGTTATGAATCGCAGGCCGCAAACGCGCAATCTGGCGATTATCGAACTCATCTTGGCGCATCGCGTTTTCAACGAAGCCTTGCGTTTGTATTTGAATCAATCCGCACGCCCCTCAAAGCAACAAGTTACTGAAATCATGCAGCGCGAAGACTTAGGCTTAGACCGCGAAGGCACAACCACTATTCCACGACGGGCGAGAACCGTACTCGGCTGGCTCGATTGGATGATGGATTTGACGCGTGCCTAAGACACCCAAACACTTCTTCACTCAACGTGCAAAGGTAACGCTTGCGCTTTACTTTTGCTTTGTTCCTTCATAACCTTTGCATCATGCGTCCCGTCGAATGGAAATTAAAGAATCGCACGCTCATCACAGGCGAGCGCACGCTCTTGATGGGCATACTCAACGTCACGCCGGACAGCTTCAGCGACGGCGGACAATTCTTCGCAATCGAAAAGGCTCTGCGCCGCGCCGAAGAGATGATCGAAGAAGGCGCGGACATACTCGACATCGGCGGCGAATCGACGAGGCCGGGCGCAAGCGTCGTTGAAGCAGAAGAAGAAATACGGCGCGTTGTTCGCGTCATTGAACATCTCGTTAAACTCACAAAAATTCCCGTCTCAATCGACACGACGAAGGCAGCGGTGGCGCGCGCCGCGCTCGATGCAGGAGCAGAGATTGTCAACGACGTTTCCGGCTTGCGCTTTGACCCGCAGCTTGCGGACATCGTCGCCGAAAAAAACGCCGGTCTTGTCTTGATGCACTCGCGCGGGACAATGGAGACAATGCACAGCCTTGCGCCTGTTGCAAACATCCTGCCTGAAGTAGCGCGAAGCTTGCATGAGAGCCTTGCGGAAGCCTTGCGGCGCGGCGTCGCGCGTGAGCAAATCGCCATTGATCCGGGCATCGGCTTCGGCAAAAGCTTTGAACAGAATCTTGAATTAATCGCGCGGCTGGATGAACTCGTCAAAGAGTTTGAATCGTACCCGATGCTCGTCGGCACATCGCGCAAATCCTTCGTCGGGCGCATTCTCGACAACGCTCCGGCGAGCGAACGAGTTTACGGAACGATGGCAACCGTCGCCGCCGCAGTTTTAGCGGGCGCAAATATCATACGCGTCCATGAGGTGCGCGCCGCACGCGATACAATCAGAGTGTGTGATTGCCTTCGCCGCGCCGCTGCCATGAGCGGGCGTGTTTGACAAGCCGCGCGAATGGTTCATATCATCACCGCTTTCGCGCGCACCGAATCATTAACTTTTCAACTAATCTGCTTCAGCGCTTCAACCGTGCAAGCATGAACTGCCACAACGGAGAACACGACGGATGAAACTCATCCAAAAAATCTGGCGCGCCGCCGCGCTTCTTTCCATGCTCGCCTGTGTGACGGGCTTTGCCGAATGCTACAAGCCTGTCACTAAAACTCAATTGCCGAAGCGTATCCGCAACGTCGCCGTGCCTGCGTTTCAAACCGAAGGCCGCGCTCTGCGTTACAAATTGGATACGCGTTTCACCTCCGCCGTTATCAACGAAATTATCCGGCGCGGGCATGGGCTTCGCGTGCAGGGCGGGCGCGAGGGAGCCGACGCGGTGGTTGAAGGCGCTATTAAAGACTTTAATTTCACGGGCGTGCTGCTCGATAATTCAGGACGCGCGCGCGTCTTTGAAGTAACCATCACGGCGGCTGTGACCGTGCGCGATCAAATTGAAAATCGCGTGCTGTACGACAATCAGAATTACGTTTTTCGCGGCGAGTTTGAATTCGCCAACGACCCGCGCTCGTTCTTCAACGAAGAAGACCCCGCCGTGCAGCGCATCGCGCGCAGCTTCGCCGAAGCGCTCGTCTCCACGCTCGTCAACGGCTTCGGAGTGAATGCGGGAAAATGAGCAGTTTCACGCGTGATGAATTATGGCGTGCATTAAAGCAGCGAACGCTTGCGCCGCTTTATTTATTGTACGGCGCGGAAAATTACCTGCGCGACCGCGCGGCGGATAAAATCACGGACACGGCGCTCAGTGATGCCAACTTAAGAGAATTCAACGACGCGAGATTTAGTTTGGGAAGCGCGGATGTGCAACACGCGATTGCCGCCGCAGAGCAATTGCCGATGATGAGCGCGCGCCGCGTTGTCCGCGTGACGGACTTTGCGAAATTGCGCGAGGCAGACGAGGAAGCACTCGCGCGTTATTTAGCCAGACCCGTCGAATCTACTACCTTGATTTTCGTCGCGGACGACTTGGACAAACGCCGCAAGTTGAGCAAGACGCTGCTCGACGTGTGTACGGCAATCGAGTTCGCACCGCTCAAAGATGCGGAACTTGCGACGTGGGCTAAATCGCGTTTGAAGGAATTAAAAACAGAGGCGGACGAACGCACGCTCCATCAAATCATCGCGCTCGTGGGAAGCGACGTGCGCACGCTCGCCAACGAATTGGACAAGCTCGCCGCCGCCGCGTTCGATTCACATGGGCGCATTACAATGGAAGCAGTTGACGCGCTTGTCGGGCGCTCGCGCGTGCATTCAAATTTCGAGTTGACGGATTACTTGATTGCGCGCAATCGCAAACGTGCGCTGCAAACTTTAGCGAAGATTTTAGATGATGGCGCGGAACCCTTGATGCTGATCGGATTGATTGCCAGCAATTATCACAGGCTCGCGCTCGCCAAAGATTTAATGGCGCAGGGCAAGCCCAAAGAAGAAGTCTTTCGCCTCGTCCTCTTGCCTTATAGTAAACGAGAAGAATTTCTCGCCACCGCCCGCCGCAGCGAATCGAGCCAACTCGCGCGCAGCATCGAAATGGTTGCGCAGGCAGACCTCCGCATTAAAACTCGCGGGCAACACCACGCTCGCCTACAACTAGAAATGCTTGTCTGCGAGCTAGCAGCTTAAAGGCTGGAGCTAATCTGCTTTTTAAGAGCGAAGCGATTAAGAAGTCAGGTTTAGTGATCTGTTGGGCGGCGACGGCTCTCCTAAGCAAACTTTGCTGCAATCTTCGGAAACTTTTGTTCAACGTTATCTTCCTGCCAACTTTCGCCTGTTGGTTCTGACGGTTCGGAAAGAGTTGTTGGTATTTCGTCTTCGGTTTTTTCTTCGTAAGCCTGTCTTGCAACATACAAAATATCTTCGCACTCATTGAACGCACCGACAATAGCGTTATTTGCAGCACTTTCAGGGTCGGAAAGAGCAGCCTCAAAGTAATCTTTGCCTTGTGCAATTAACCAGCCGCGAAAATACAAAAAGCCATCGTCAGAAGCACCGCCGTTAATGATGTAACCGACTGCCCACAAATCCCAACGATAACTATCAATCAACTTCCGATTTAGATGCTCGTCGAAACTAACGATTTCGGGTGGTTCTAAATCGCTCAATAATTGTGAAAGGTTATCGGCTTGTTCTCCACAATCATTTGCGCCGATCTTAGAATTATGAATTAACTCCCAAAAATTTTCGTTCTGCATAAAGATTTGTTGATTCTACCCCGAAGCCGCCGAGCAACGCATTACAAAACCAAAAGGTTACCTACAGAGACACAAAAGAAGCGAGGCGAGATGGATAGCCCGTCTCGCCTCGCCTCAGTAAAGCTTATATGGTTAGTCGTTACTTTACGGTGCTCGCTTGATTGACGCGCGTGGTTAGTCTCGATTTATAGCGCGCGGCGGCGTTGCGATGCAGCACGCCTTTCTGCACGGCCTTGTCGATAGTCGAAACAGTGGCGGGCAAAAGCTGTGTGATCTGGTTGGCGTCGCCGCCCGCGAGTGCTGTGCGCAAATTTTTGATGGATGTGCGCAGGCGTCCGCGACTGGTGCGATTGATGACACGGCGCTTTTCGTTCTGGCGCACGCGCTTTTTGGCTGATTTATGGTTCGGCATTGAACTCTCCGTCTGAAATCGAATCTGACTCGCGCCTGCATTTAAATAATTTTCGGAAAATTCCGATAACCGGCACAAGCGAAAAAGTATAATGATCGTGCGCCACGCTGTCAAGGCAAACGCCGTTCATAAAAGCGCGGTTTTGCGCGGACATTCGTGCATTGACACCCGCGCGCGCAGTGTAGTAGCGTCCACGTTCACCAACGTATGCAAACGCCTCTGCCGCACGCCTGTCCGCTCACACGCCGCGCGGCTTACTGTGTCTATCCATCACAAGGAGATTGTTTTACCTTTTGAAGAAGATCGAACTTCCGCCCAGAGGTCTGGAAACGCTGTTCGGCGTCCACGACCAAAACATTAAATATCTCGAATCGCTTTTGGATGTGCGTATCAACGCGCGCGGGCAAGACTTGTCGGTTGACGGCGACCCGAAGGATGTCGAAACCGTCGAGCGAATTTTAGAAGACTTCGCCAGCCTGTTCTCCGAAGGCAAAACTTTTACGGACAAAGAACTACGCGAAGCCTTCGCGCAAATCGCCGAAGACCGTGCTTATTCCCTGCGCGACTATTTCACGAAGGCGCGCTTTTCTCCTGCTGGCAAAAAACAGGTCGCGCCGAAATCCGCCAACCAGCGCCGCTACATCGAAGCCATCCAGAATAAAGATGTCGTCTTCGGAGTAGGCGTGGCTGGAACCGGAAAAACTTATTTGGCGGTTGCAATGGCTGTGCAAGCTTTGATGCAGAAGCAAGTCAATCGCATTGTGCTGGCGCGTCCGGCGGTGGAAGCGGGCGAGAAACTCGGATTCCTGCCGGGCGATTTGCAGGAGAAAGTCGATCCTTATTTAAGACCGCTCTACGATGCGCTGTTTGATTTGATCGAGTATGAACGCGTCACGAAGCTTCTGGAAAAGCGCGTCATCGAAGTCGCGCCGCTCGCTTTCATGCGCGGAAGAGCGCAAACGTTGGACAGCAAACTTCTAACGCCGACGGGCTGGCGAAAAATGGGCGACATTGAAACCGGCGACGAGGTTATCGGTTCGGACGGAAGACCGGTTAAAGTCGTCGGCGTTTTTCCGCAGGGCAGGAAAGATATTTATCGCGTAACGATGACGGATAATTCGAGCACGCTCGCCTGCGCCGAACATTTGTGGGCGGTGCGCACTAGCTCAGACAAACGCCGCGATAAGCCTTTGCGCGTTTTGCAGACGCAGGAAATGGAAAACAGCTTGCGGTCTTTTCATCAATACCGCTACGAATTGCCTCTATTGTCCGCGCCGGTGGCATGGCCTTACAAAGAAGTTGCGCTCGATCCATACTCATTGGGTTTGCTGCTTGGCGACGGCTGCATCACCGGCAAAACTTCGCCGAGTTTCTGCACTTCCGATGTTGAACTGGTTTCTTCGCTCGAACTTGCTCTGGGCGACATGAACCTTTCTTTCCGGCGCAAATCCAAAGTGGATTATGTAATCACAAATCCTTTGGCAGGCAAAGGCGGCCATTTCTCGCAAGTGATTCGCAATCCTTTAACCGAAGCCTTACGCGAATTAAACTTGTGCGGCACATACTCGGCGACGAAGTTTGTTCCCGAACTTTATCTTTACAACAGCGTGGAAGTCCGCCTGGCTGTTTTGCAGGGCTTGTTAGACGCGGACGGCGGCCCCGTCACGCAGCCGAATCGAACTTGCCGTATTCAATACACGACCACTTCGGAGCGTTTGAAAAACGATGTGCTGTTTCTGGCACGCTCGCTCGGCGGCGTGGCTTACTGGCGCAGGCGAAAAGCGGCGGGACGCAAACCCGGTTTCGCCAACGGGCGCGAAGTCGGCTATCGCCACGACGCTTTTACCTTGGACATCCGTTTGCCCGCAGGTTTAGAGCCGTTCCGCCTCAAACGCAAAGCCGAAATTTATCGCGCGCACGGCGGCGGGCGTCCCCGTCGTTTCATCAAAAATATAGAGCTTGTCGGCGCAGCCGAAACGCAGTGCATCAGCGTTGCTGCCCCGGATTCGCTTTATGTCACAGACAATTTTATTTTGACGCATAACACGCTCGCGGATGCTTTTGTTATTTTAGATGAAGCGCAGAATACGACGAGCGAGCAGATGAAGATGTTTCTGACGCGCATTGGCTTCGGCTCGAAGGCAGTAATTACGGGCGACGTGACGCAGATCGATTTGCCGACGGGAAAACGCAGCGGCCTCGTCGAAGCCGAACGCGTGCTCGAAGGCGTCGAAGGCATCGAGTTTGTTTACTTCACGGACAAGGACGTGGTGCGCCACCGCCTCGTGCAAATGATTATCAAGGCTTACGAAGCGCACACGAACAAGAATAATATCTGACAGAATGCGGGTCGTGAATCGTAAATCGTGATTAAGAATCGATGCGTTTGTCTATTCACGATTTACGATTTACCGTTTACTATGATCCTATGATTGAAGTCGTTAATCGCCAGCGCCGTTTTTCTGTTGACACAGAAAAATGGCGTGCGTTCGGCGAGAAGGCTCTACGCGAAATCGGCGCGGAGAGTCGCGGCGCAATTATCGCGTTTGTTTCTGATCGAATGATGCGGGAATTGAACAAAGAGTTTCGCGGGCGTGATGCGACAACCGATGTGCTGTCGTTTCCCGCAGGCCGCTTCGAGGTTGCGAGCGTCGTTGAAGAAGACAATTTGGGCGATGTCGTCGTTTCGCTCCAGCGTGCGGCGGCGCAGGCCGTCGAACACAAACTTGAATTTGAAGATGAAATCGCGCAACTCATTCTGCATGGCCTGCTGCATTTGTGCGGGCATGACCACGAAACGGACAACGGCGAGATGAATCGTCTCGAACTTAAACTGCGCCGCCGCTTAAGCCTTTAATCCCGCCCGGCTCAAAAGTTTCAACATGGAAATCGAAATCGGGATCACTGTTCTGCTGCTCGTCGCGCTGGCTTTTCTGGCGACGGTTGATCTTGCGTTCGGTCAATTAAGCGATGTCGGGTTGCGCAGGCTCAACGCCGAAGCGGAAGAACAGCCTGCGGCTCCTGCGACGACGTTTCTGAGAGAGGTTTTAGAGGATCGCCCGCGCTTTCGCTATACGATCTCGGCGGCGAATCAAATTCTGCTCGTCGCCGTCTCCGTGCTGATCGCGTCTGTCGTCAGCCGTCTCGGATTTACACATTTTATTTTGATCGCGTTCGTCTTGAGCATCGCGCTCGCGTTTGTTTGCAGGCAATTTATCCCGCGCCTTATCAGCCTGCGCAATCCCGATAAAACGCTGCTCTCGATTCTTCCCGTCTTCCAACCCTTCTACCGCATCATCACGTATCTGGCCGTTCCCTGGCACAGACTTTCGGATCGCTTTCGTCCGACGGAAAACCGCATCGAAGCGGGCGCAGATGATGATGATGAAGATGGCGACACGGATCATCTTCAAGCGCTCATCGATGTGGGAGAAAAGGAAGGAATTTTAGAGGAAGAGGAAGGCGAACTGATTCATTCGATTGTCGAATTCGGCGACACGACTGTTAACGAAGTGATGACGCCGCGCACGGAGATTGTCGCGCTCTCCGCGACGGCAACCGTGAGAGAGGCGCGCGATCTGATTGTCGAATCCAAGTATTCACGTTTGCCCGTTTACCGCGAGCAGATTGATAACGTCGAAGGCATCGTTTACGTGCGCGATTTGTTGCAGTGCTGGTCGGAAGACGCGGCGTGCGACACAATTGCGCCGCTGATGCGTCCGGCTTATTTTGTGCCTGAAACAAAACACGTTTCCGAACTGCTCGCGGAGATGCAAAAGGCGCGCGTGCAGCTTGCGATGGTGATTGACGAATACGGCGGCGTCGCGGGGCTTGTGACCGTCGAAGATATTCTCGAAGAAATCGTCGGCGAAATCGAAGACGAAGACACGGAGACAAACGAGATTGTGGAGATCGTCGAAGCGGGCGGCGGTTATTACGAGATGCCCGGCTCGATTGAGATCGGCAAGATCGAACGCCTCTTTGATATGGAGATCGAAGACGACGATTTCACGACCATCGCCGGACTCGTCACCAGCGAATCAGGCCGCGTTCCGCGCGCGGGCGAACACCTCAACTTTCACGGCCTCGATGTCGAAGTGATTGAGGCAGACGAACGCCGCATCAATCGCTTGCGTTTAAGACGCGCGCCCGAAGAAGCGCAGGCAGAGTGATGTGTGCCGCGTTCGGAAGATTTTAAGCTCGGTTATCTTGACCGCCTGAGCCTGCCAAGTTCATTATCTATTTTGAGGTGAGACAGTGATGATTAAGCCGATTGATGTCGCCGCGCTCGACGGCTATCGCCTTTATGTAAAATTCTCTGACGGAACGGAAGGCGAAGTGGATGTCTCCGATCTGGCCGGGCAAGGTGTGTTCGATGCGTGGCGTGACCGCCATTTCTTCGAGCAGGTGCATGTCGGTTCCGGCAGGCAGATTCAGTGGAGCGACGACATCGAATTATGTCCCGATGCAATCTACATGCGACTGACGGGCAAGACTCCCGAAGAATTGTTTCCACAGCTTGCGCAAGAGAATACACATGCCTGAGCTGTGCCGCTTTTACGGCATCGTCATCAGAATGTATTTTGCGGATCACCCGCCGCCGCACTTTCACGCAGAGTATGGCGAGCACGAAGCTTTAATCACCATCGAAGACACGCAAATCTTTTCCGGCAGTCTGCCGCCGAGAGCACTAAGTCTTGTCAGAGAGTGGACGCTCTTGCATAAAGAAGAATTGCGCGATACGTGGGATGCCGCTCGTCAGTTGAGGCCATTAGGCAAAATAGAACCTTTACCGTAATCAATAACACGCGCTACGCGCCGAAGAAGCGCAAGCCGACAGTAAACAAGAAGCATATTAATGGCGAAAAAGAAAAGTAAGTTTTTGCAGGGGCGGCGGATTGATCCCGCGCCGATCACGAAGGACATCGCGCTGGCGGATTTGATTGACGAGGCGTTTGTCGCTTACAACGGCGCGCGGCTGCGCGAGGCGTGCCAGCTTTCCACGCAGAAGATGCTCGAAGACGATGTGACCGTCGGCGTGACGCTGACAGGCGCGCTGACGCCTGCGGGCTTGGGCATCTCTGCGCTGATTCCTTTGATCCAAGCGGGGTTCATTGATTGGATCGTTTCGACGGGCGCGAACCTTTATCACGACACGCATTTCGGCATCGGGCTTTCGCTGCATCAGGGCAACGCGCAGACTTCCGACATCGTGCTGCGCGATGAAGAAGTCGTGCGCATCTACGACATCTTTTTCGATTACTCCGTGTTGCTCGACACGGATGAATTCTTTCGCCGCCTGATCGAAACCGATGAGTTTCAAAGAACGATGTCAACCGCCGAGTTTCATTACCTGTGCGGCAAATACGTGCGCGAACGCGAGCGCAAACTCGGCCTTGAGAATAAATCGCTGCTGGCGTGCGCTTACGAATACGCGGTGCCGATTTATACTTCGTCGCCGGGCGACTCGTCCATCGGCATGAACGTCGCGGCTAAAGCCTTGCAGGGAAATCTTCTCGCGTTCGATCCGTCGCTCGACGTTAATGAAACGGCGGCGATTGTCTTGGCGGCAAAGCGCGGCGCGGTTCACGGGCAAGGCGACAAAGGCAAAAAACACGGCGGACGCCACGCGGCATTTATTTTGGGCGGCGGCAGCCCGAAGAATTTTATGCTGCAAACAGAGCCGCAGATACAGGAAGTCTTGGGCATAGACGAACGCGGCCACGATTTCTTTTTGCAGATCACAGATGCCCGGCCCGACACGGGCGGCTTGTGCGTTGCCGAAGGAACTCTGATTGACACACCGCGAGATTTAAGCGTTTATCCGAAGGGCGTGCCGATTGAAAAACTCGTCGGCGAGTCCGGTTTTTATGTTTATTCCTTCGACCACGAAACAAAGAAAATCACGCTTTCGGAAGTCGAGCAGGTTTGGAAAACAGGCGAAAAAGAAGTCTGGCGTTTGCGTTACGGCTGGTTTAGCGGACAGCGCAAAGACAAATACATCGAAGATGAAATTTTAGCGACGCCCGAACATTTGGTGATGCTGACGGGCGGCTCGTATAGGCCGCTCAAAGCTTTGAGGAATGGCGAAAGTTTGAAGGCTTTCAGTTCTTCTTATTCGACGCACGGCTATCTGAATAATAACTTTGATAATTTAGCGGCGGAGGATTGCCGCGCACATGCAACGCATCACCGGAAATTTGAATGGCAAAGAAAATCAGAGCAGGAAAGGGAACGGTTCAGAGAGCTTAATCGTCAACGCATGACCGGCGAAAAGGCTCGAAAATTATCGCGTGAGTTTTGGGATAATTTGACCGCCGAAAACCTCGAAGCCTACCGGGAAACGAAACGCCGCGAGTTTTCCAGCGCTTCGCCCGAATCAAAAGAATATCGCCGTCAAAGAGCGCGCGAATGGTTCAGTCAATTACCTGAAGACGAGCAAACCCGCCGCCGTGAATTTTTTAGAAACGATTGTTCAAAGCGTTGGGAAAATCTTTCGGAAGCGGAAAGGGAAGTTCATCGAGAGAGAACAAGGCTTGGAAATAACCTGCGCTTTAAGCATGAATTGAACGAAGAAATTGTCAGAAGCGCTTTGATTGAATCGGGCGGAAAGATCGGCAAAGCTTGTGAGCTTTTACAAGTTGATTGGCGAACGCTTGACCGCCGTTTGAAAATGTTCGGCATCAGTCGTGAAGAAATAAAGCAACGCTACATTGATAATCACAAAGTCGTTTTCGTCGAGCCGACGGGAATCATCGTTCCCGTCTATGACATGAAAGTGAAAAAGACGCATAACTTTGTGGCGAACGGAATCGTCGTTCACAATTCGGGCGCGACGCCCGGCGAAGCAGTGTCGTGGGGGAAAATCGATCCTGATCGTTTGCCGGATGCGGTTGTGTGTTATGTTGATTCGACGGTGGCGTTGCCGCTCATTACAGCCTACGCGTTGGCGCGGCACGACGCGCGCGAGCCGAAGCGTTTGTATGATAGGCGCGGGGAATTTATGGAATTGTTGATGAGCGAGTACAAAAAATCGAAGCGACGATAGATCGGGTAAACGAGAGATCAATGGCAAAGAAGGATGCGGTGAAAACAATTAAGGACGATCAGCCGCGCGTCCATTTCGATTGCACAAAATGCCCTGCCTTTTGCTGCTCTTTGTACGAGCGCATCGGCGTCAAGAAGCGTGATATTACGCGTCTCGCCAAATATTTCGCCGTGTCGTTCGAGCAAGCGACGAAGCGTTACACGCGCATGTATCAAGGCGAGCGCGTGCTGCGCCGCACGAAGGACACGCTCTTCGATAAAGCGTGCATGTTTCTTGATCGGGAAACGCGCGGCTGCTCGATTTATCATGCGCGCCCCGCTGTGTGCCGCGAGTATCCAGATAGGCCGCGTTGCGTTTATTACGATGTGCTGAAGTTTGAAAGCAAGCAGCAGGATGACAAAAATGTGCTGCCGCTGTTTCAAATCACGTTTGCGGATTGGCATCCGAAAAAGGTCGAGCAGAAGGACGAGATGGCGGACGGGAAAGACGGCGAGCAAGTGTGGCAGTGGACGCCGGAAAGAAAGCGTAGCGCGCGAAAGTCGGGGAGTAAAAATTAGGAGTCAGGAATCAGAAGTCAGGAGTCGGAATGAAGAACGGCGGCACTTGCATTCGTGTTATGTGTGTTCGCGCGAATTGTGTTTACACCCGCTTTCATCTAGCAAGTGGTTTTATCGGAACTACTTTTCAGTCTTACGTTGCGTGTGAGGTTTGATAGCGATGCAGGAAATTTTATCGAAGTTGATCGGGCAGCGCGTGGATATTTTTTGCGGCGGCGCGTCGAGCTTGCGCGGCGAAGTATTCAAAGTCGAAGGCGGCGTGCTGCACTTGAAGGATGAAGACGGCGTGTGTTATGTGGCGATTGATAAGATCACCGTCCTGTGGGAAGCGCGCGAGCCGGATCACCGCGCGGGCTTTGTGTCGGGAGCGCTCAAATAATCGTTCGAGAATAGACGCGTTAAAAAAGCGTGTTGAAAAAATTGAGGCCGACGTTGGAAACATACCAACGTCGGCCTTTTGCTCGTCGTAAGCTCGATGTGATTGCGTGGCGATTTATTCCGCTAGATTTTGTTCCGGGACGGGCGCGCGGCGAAAGCCGTCGATGCGGTTCTCCCAGTAGCCTTTGAACGGCGAATAAGTGACGCCGTGGCTGCATGAGGCGTGGTAAAAGCCTTCGCCGTCTTCAGCGACGATGCCGATGTGCGTTTGATTGTTGAAGAACACGAGCGAGCCGAACTTATGCTCTTCGCCTTTATTGACAGGCGCGAACTCTGACCACAAACTGCGTGCGCTGGTGCGCTCGAATTGAATGCCCGCCGATTGAAAGGCGCTCCAGACAAAGCCCGAACAATCGAACACGTTCGGCCCCGACGAGCCGTAAACGTAAGGCGCGCCGAGTCGCGCGTCTATCGAGGTCAAGAGCAATTGGTTGAAACGAGCGGCGCGCGGCGCGACAAGCGAAGTCAGCGATTTAACGTCCGTATCCGGCGCGGCGATGGCGGGCGGCTTGGCTTCAGCGAGCGAGACGATGAAAATGTCGTTTTCTAAGCGGGAGATTCCGGTCGGATCGAAATTGGTGGACGCGCTGGCAAGACGCGGGCGGCTATCTGTCGTTTGCGCTCTGACTGTCGCGGCGGAGAATCCGAGCATAAGGGCGAACATCAAATTCGCACAGGGGAACAGCTTTTTATTAGACATGCGGGGAACTAACCTCTCGTCTTAATTCTTAATTTCTTTTAGATTATTGCTTTGATCGGGGGGTAGGCACTAAGTACCGACAAACGTAGTATTGCAAATATGTTATAAAGGTTACAAGAAGCAATGTGACCGTTTCGTGACGAATCAGTGACAGTCACAAAATAGCGAACGATAAGAGTGCGAAGTTGATAATAATACAGCCGGTTTAGAGCTGTTTAAGATGCTGCTTTGACTTGATATGGAACACAAGCGGTCAATTTGCATCGTTATGTGTTAAGGAAATGTGGAAATATTAAAGCGCAGCGTGATAGCATAAGCGCATCGAAATCAGGAGGAAATTGCACGCATGTTGTACGTCGAGAGCCGAATTTCAAACAAGCGGGTCGAAGCGGCGGCGCGTCTTGAGTTAATGAATAGGTTGCAGGAAAAGGGGCTTGTGCCGTTGATTCGTTTGACGCGCCTTAGTTGTTACGATACGGCGTTGCTGGGGCCGGAGCGCGCCGCTGAGATGGAGCGCATCGTCAGCGCATGGACAAACGCGGAAGGCGACGCGCCCTATATTGACGGAGATATATTTTGTTTGGAAGACTTCGCGCTTTTTCTCATTTTCAACGACGCGACGAACGACGAAGCGGGAATGCGCGCGGGCCTCATTTACGAAGCGGAGACGCAGGAGCCTGAGCAAAAACTCGAAGCCTTTTGCCGCAACGTGGCGACGGCGCTGCAATGGAAAACAAGCGCCAACGCAAACGGCGGCGACGCAGAGAACGGCGTGGAAAAAGACGCCGTCAAGTGGCATCAACGCCTTTTGCCTGCGGAAGAAAATGCGCAAGCTTCGTTCGATAGATTTGCCGCCGCGCGCAAGGACGACAATGCTGCTGCGCCTGTGAAGGACAACGGCAGCAAGCGTCAATCATCCACGCTCGACAATGCACGCGCTCTCGAATTATTGAACGATGCGGAGGCGCGCCGCGCTTTGCGACGCATACGGGAAAAGCACGCCGACGGCAGCATTAAAGAATTGTTGGTGAATGGCGGCGCGGGCGAGTGGGCGTCCATGCCGATTATAGACAGCTTGCGCGAGGCCGGATTGCTTCGCCATGAAGTGCTGGTTAGTTGCCGCCAGAAAGAGCGCGCGCTGTTTCGCTTGCCTTCGCCGGAAACGCTTGCCATCGTGTTGTCGAGCAATGCCACTTGCAGCGAATGCGGCACGAGTCTCGCCGACGAAAAGGCGGAAGAACTCATCGCTCCGACGGAACTCGCGCACACGCTCCTCGAAGACGGTTCATGGCTGACGGCGCGGCTTCGTGCATCGTTGCGCGAAGCGGGCGTGCCGGATGCGAACGTTGCCGCAGGCGCTTCCGACGGCGAAGGCGAATCCTACATAATGGCGAACGTCTGCCATGAATTGTTTCTCTTCGCGTTGCGCGACGGCGAACTGACGAACGCTTTCGCGCGCCGCGTGCTCGACAGGCAAATGGAAACGGAAGCCGCGCATCTTGTCGTCATTACGACAGGAAAAATTCACGACGACGGGCGCGTGCGTCTTCGTGACGGAGTGCGCCGGCGCGCGCAGGAGGGCAGCGGTTTCGAGTTGATTTCAGTCGAAGGCATGGAGCGCGCCGTCGCCGAACTTCATCACGCCTTTGAAAGAGTGTCGCAGAAACAATTAGCGAACGAGTTATATGAACTTGATCGAAGCCTCGGCTTGAACGCCGGACATTTAATCGCCACGCGCTTTCGTTTGCGGCAAACAAACGGCGCGCTGGAAGCGTTGGCGGCGTCTGCCGTCGGAGCGCTGGCGGGCAGCCTGCGGGAATTCTGAAGGCTTCGCCGCGTGCCGAAAAAGCGTGCCGGGAATAAGCGCCGACAACCGAAAGCCTCGCGTCGGAATCTTATCTCTCGAGAGTTTGCCTGCAACGGGCGAATCGTTTTGCGGAGTCCAAAATCAATGATAAAGAAACAGGCTGTGTGGTCGTTCATAATTGTCGCTTTGAGCGCGTTGCCCGTGTTTGCGCAAGGAATTTTTTATCCGCCCTCGACAACCGCGCCGCAGGAAACGCGCCCACGCACCGCTGCTCCTGTTGCATCGCCCTCCTCAACACCCAAGACAGGCGCGGCGCAGCAATCACAGCCAACGCAGTCGCAACAACCAAGGCCGACTCCCGCCGCTTCTCCGCAATTGACGCCTGCCGCAATTGCACCGGCGGCTTCAACGAAACCTGCATCGACAAACACGAATGCTCCCGCTTCAAACTTTCCGTCTGCTTCCGATGCCGTGCCGCCCGCCGCTGGCGCTGCGCAGACGATTACTGTGCCTTCGCTTGCCGCTCCGATTAATGCGCCCGTTATCCCGCTGACGCTTCTTGCGCACCCGCTTTCCGTCAATAAGATTCGCGCGCGTCAAACAGAAGCGCAGCGTCTCCTTAAATCGCGCCCGATGCTGACGTCAATGCCTGCGACTCCTTCGCTTTACAGCGTGACGCTTGCCGTGCTCGATCCCGATTCATCGCAGATACACTTGCTCTACGTTTCCAAGCAAACATTTCTGACGCGCGGAGCCGAAGCCGGTTTGATTTCTTCGCTCGGCACGCCGCTTCGCCTGCGCGTGCTGCGCGCCAACGGAGTCAACACCGCCGTCACTGTTTCCGATAACAACAACCGCGCGCTCGTGCCGCTCATCGTCGAATATCCGATTGAGCGCAATGGTGTGTTCCGCGAAATGGCTCATTATACTTCCGCGCATCCGACGTTGCTTTCGCCCGAACTCGTCAAAGCAGGCCAAAGCTATGTTCACACGATGCTCGACGCGGCGGCAAAGCGTTTGCTCGAACGCGGCGTCGTCATCGCGCCGAACATCATCGATGTCGCCGAAAGATTGTGCATCGTCGAACACACGGATCACGACCGCTTTCGCACGGAAGGCCGCTCGACGCTCTTTGACGAAATCTATTCGCTTTACGCTTTGAATGAGCTGGATACCTACCGCTACTCTGTCAGCTTTGCCGGAGCGGGCGGCATGGTGCAGATGATTCCCGCGACTTACCAGATGGAACGGCAAAGGCACCCGGGCGTCGGCCTCAATCCTGATTTCGTCGCGGGAATGCGCAATCACGGCAACGCTCTCGAAGCGATGCTGCTTTACATGCAGGATACATGGAACGACATGGCCTTTAATCCTGACATCACATATGCGCTATCGACGAAAATCGCCACATTCCCCGAACTTCTTGCCGCAGGCTACAACTCGAACCCGGCGCGCTTAGGGGCTTACATACAACGCGGCGGCGCGTCATGGCGCTCGCTTATTCCGCGCGAAACGCAGACCTATCTGCAGATTTACAATTCCGTCAACACGCTTGTCCCGATGAAGCCGCGCAGCGGCAGTTAATCGCGCCTGTTCGCTTTCAGAAACTGTTTGTGACCTTTTCTTCAATGTTGCGTAAGGCTTGCGATTTTATTTAGTCGCAAGCCTTTTTATTTGACGAGAATATGTAGAAAAATTCTCTGTTATAATCGAGCCGCATAACCGTAGATACTGCTTGAGGAGATCAGGATGATTAAAGGAAAAGTGCCGCATAGCTTGATCGTAGCGGGGGTTGGATTGCTGCTTGGCTTCGTCATTATCTATTGGACGGGCCTTAAAGCGAGCGCCGTTACGCACAACATGGACGGCGGCGAAACGGCTTTCACTGAAAGCGATGACGCAAAAGTGTTGCCCGCTCATTCACAGGTAAATGAAGAAATGGCTTTGTCCGTTTTGCTTGCTGCCTCGCATGTTGCGCTGCCTGTTGACGCTTCGACGCCGCAAAATGCAAATGCTGAAAAGCCTGCCGAGCAGGTTTTCAAAAACATTCAGTCGCTCAAAGGACTGCCCGCTTCGCAGCTTTATGCGACGATGAATTTTATGAAGGCGTCGCTCGGCGTGAAGTGCGATCATTGCCATGTGCGAACGGCGGACGGCAAATGGAACTGGGAAAGCGATGATAAGCGCGAAAAACAATTCACGCGCCGCATGATTCAATTAACCGTCGAGTCCAACAAAATCGCCTTTGGCGGCAGAACTCAGGTCAGTTGCTACACCTGTCACAGAGGGAGCACAGACCCTGTCAACATTCCTATGATTAACATCGCCGCAGAAGACCAGAAGCCGAACGCCGCGACAAGAAAAAACGTCGCTGCACCTGTGAACGCAGAGCATGGCGCATCCGAAGAGTTGCCGACAATCGATGCGGTACTGAATAAATACGCGGAAGCAGTCGGCAGCAAGCGCGCTATTGAAAATTTCAAAACGCAGTTCGCCAAAGGCACTTACAGCGAACATCAATTGCCTACTTCGCCGCTGGAAATTTACACCGCCGCTCCGAATAAAATGTTAGCGATTATCACGACGCCGAGAGGCAGGCTTTTTCAGGGTTACAACGGCGCGACGGGTTGGACGGGAGACGGTAGGGAAGCGCGCGAATTGAGCGGTGCATCGCTCGCGCAGGTAAAACAACGCGCCGATTTTTACGCAGATTGGAAACTCAAGGAACAGTTCGCGCGAATACGCGTTGTTGGAAAAGAGAAAATCAATAATCGTGAAACGTATGTGGCCGCAGGGCGAACCGTAGATAATCGAACGGAGCGTTTGTACTTCGACGCGCAGACGGGACTTCTGCTGCGCCGCGTCGCCTATACGGAAACGATGGTCGGCATGATCCCGGAGGCGACTGACTATGAGGATTACAGGGAAGTAAACGGTGTGAAAATTCCATTCACCAGACGCAACGCGCAACTCGACGGCTTTGAATCTTCAGTGCTGAAGTACACTGAAGTGAAATTCAATGTGTCGATTGACGACGCAAAATTTAATTTGCCAGCCGCGCAGAAATAAGAGCGCGGCACAAGAATCGTTGATGCTGGCCTCTGTAATGAAAGGTACTGGACTTAATCAATTGCCACTAGCTTCAGCTATTGGACAGCGATGATGAAAATTTATTGGCTTTCGCCGAATGTTTCGGCTAAAGCCAAAATCTTTTTAACTACATAACTTCCACCTGAAGCTGGAGGCAACTTAAAAAACTTTCATTGCAATGCGCTCAATCGCCGTACTGTAAACGATTGCCAGGCAGTTCTACACTGGCTTGTTCGTTTGTCGATTTGTCTGCGTACTGCAATTTGTAGAGCCGCCAGTAAAGGCCGCGCGCCGTTAAGAGTTCCTGATGCGACCCTTGCTCGCGTATTTCACCATGATGCAAAACAATGATGCGGTCTGCGCGCTGAATCGTCGAGAGCCTGTGCGCGACGACGAGTGATGTACGCCCGCGCATCACGCGTTCGATGGCTTGTTGTATGAGTTGCTCCGTCTCCGTGTCAATCGAACTCGTCGCTTCATCCAAGATAAGCAGCGCCGGATTAAAGGCGAGCGCGCGCGCAAACGAAATCAGTTGTTTTTGTCCGACGGATAATCCTGCGCCGCGTTCGCGCACTTCCGTTTTATAGCCATCGTGCAGGCGCT
The DNA here is from genome assembly GCA_051000345.1 of Pyrinomonadaceae bacterium. GTDB lineage: Bacteria > Acidobacteriota > Blastocatellia > Pyrinomonadales > Pyrinomonadaceae > JBHENC01. Next base: position 50,082 of record JBPCOJ010000133.1, read on the forward strand.
CGATAAATTCATCGACGTGGACTTCGCTTGCCGCCCATCGCACTTGTTCATCGGAGATGTCGGCGCGCCCCAGACGAATGTTGCTTTCGATTGTGCCGCTAAAGAGAAACACGTCCTGCAAAACGACTGCGAAGTTTTCGCGCAAGGACTCTAAATCCCATTCGCGCACGTCAACGCCGTCCAGCAAAATCCGCCCCTTCTGCACATCGTAAAAGCGCATCAATAGATTCGTGATCGTTGTTTTGCCTGATCCCGTGTGTCCGACAAAGGCTGTCGATTGGCCGGGTTCGACGGCGAACGAAACATCTTTGAGCACCCATTCCTCATCGTTATAAGCGAACCAGACGTTTTCAAATTCGATGCTTCCTTTGGCGCGGCCTGTTTTCTTCGGCTGTTCCGGCGTCTTGATCGTGATCGGCAAATCGAGCGTTTTGAAGATACGGTGCGAGGCGACAACCGCCGCTTGCAGCACGTTGTATTTATCGGAGATGTCGCGGATCGGCTGAAACAGTTGCTGCGAGTATTGTATAAAAGCGACGAGTGCGCCGAGTGATAGAACTGTATTGACGGGCGTGTTGTGCATCACGCGCCAGCCGCCGTACCAGACGATAAGCGAGATGCCGAGCGCGCCGATTAAATCGACGAGCGGGAAAAACACCGAGTAATAAAAAATCGTTTCGATGTTGGCGCGGCGATGGTCGTCATTGATCGTGTGAAACTCTTCGAGCGAACGCTTCTCCGCATTGAAAATCTGCACTGTCTGCGCGCCCGAAAAATGTTCCTGTAAAAAGGCGTTGATGCGCGCGATGCGCGTGCGCACTTGATCGTAGCCGCGCCGCGCGTGCTTGCGAAACCACGTCGTTGCAGCAAACAGAAGCGGCACTGTGACGAGCGTGACAAGGGTTAATTGCCAATCCATCCACAGCATGATACCGATGATCGCAAAGATCATCACCACATCGCCGAGCACGTCCGTCACGCCGGACGTAAACATCTCATTGAGCGCATCAACATCCGACGTGAGTCTGGTCATAATGCGCCCCACCGGATTGCGGTCATAGTAGGCGACTTCCTGATGCTGCAATTTATCGTAAAGCTCCGCGCGCAGATCGTACATCACATGCTGCCCGACGGAATTAAGCAGCACCGCTTGAAAGTAGGAAAGAATGAAAACCGTCAGCCGCACCGCGATGTAAACGAGCACGAACAAATTCAATCCGTTCGTTTGTCGCGGAATGATGTACCAGTCAATCGCGTACTGCGTGAACTTCGGCTGCAAAATGCCGAGCAGATTCAGCGTCAAGGTGAAGGACAGCGCGAGATAAAGCGAGCGCATGTACGGCTTCAAGTAACGAAGGAGCCTGCGCGCAATGCGCAGGTCATACGTTTTGCCGATGGCTTCTTCTTCGTGAAATTTTTGGACAGCAGTGGACATGAAATTCAGATGTTAGATGTCAGATGTTAGATATTAGTGCGAGCCTTTAACTAGCATCTAATATCTAGCATCCGACATCTGTTTTTGTCAGCTTGCCGCAAGTTCTTCTTCAAGCAATTGGCGCTCGTATAAATCTGCGTATTCGCCCTCGCGTGCGAGCAGTTCGTCGTGTGTGCCTTGTTCGATAATACGTCCGTGATCGAGCACGCAAATTAAGTCTGCGTCGCGGACGGTAGAGATGCGGTGCGAGATGATCAGGCTCGTGCGGTCGCGCATTACGCCGCGCAGTTGCCCTAAAATTTTTTCTTCCGTGAAAGTGTCAACCGATGAAAGCGCATCGTCTAGGATCAAGATTTTGGGTTGGCGCATGACGGCGCGGGCAATCGCCGTGCGCTGCTTTTGGCCGCCGGAAAGCGTCAGCCCGCGTTCGCCGACCATCGTCTCGAAGCCGTTCGGAAAGCCGCTGATGTCGTCACTAAGGCCAGCGATTTCCGCTGCCCATTCGATGTCTGCGCGCTCCGGCTTTTCGACGCCGAAGGCGATGTTCGCCGCGAGCCTTTTGCTGTAAAGAAAAGTTTCCTGCGGCACATAGCCGATTGAGGAACGCAACTGCGCGAGCGTGTAATCGCGCGCTTCGATGTCATCAATGAAAAGCGTTTCGGGCGGCGCTTCCAGAAGGCGCGGAATGAAATTCATCAAAGTGGATTTGCCGCTGCCCGTGCGCCCGACGAAGGCGACGCTCTGTCCCGCTTCGATCAAAAGATTGATGTCGCGCAGCACGGGTTCATCTTGTTCGTTGTAGCGAAACGTCAAATTGCGAAACTCGATTTGCCCTTTGATTAGCGGTTGCGGTTTGGCTTCGGGCGCATCTTGAATTGCAGGCTCGACGGCGAAGACGACGTTCAATCGTTTGAGGCTCGCCGTGCCGCGCTGGTAAAGATTGACGACGTAGCCGAGCGCGATGAGAGGCCAAACCAGCCGCGCCAGATAAAGATTAAAAGCCGTGAATTCGCCGACGGTAATTTCGCCGCGCACCGCAAGAGGCGCGCCGTACCAGATAATCAACACGAAGCCCAAACCGATTAGAAATTGCATCAGCGGGCGCATCACCGCGTCGATGCGCACGAGACTTAAGTTGCGCTCGACATATTGCCTGTTCAAATCCTCGAAGGCTTTAATCTCTGCTCGTTCCTGCGCGTAGGCGCGAACGACTCGCACGCCCGTAAAATTTTCCTGCGCGCGGGCGGAAATCTGCGCGAAGAAATCCTGAATCTTCTCGAAGCGAATGTGTACCTGCTGCCCGAAATATTTTACGGTCAGGGAAACAAGCGGCATCGTCACTAGAAGTAATAGCGTGAGGCGCACGCTGATTCTGAACATCAGCGGCAACACGAAGACGACGATGAACACGGTTTGCAGCGTGTACATAATCATCGGCCCGGCGAGTTGGCGCACGGCGGCGAGATCGTTCGTCGCGCGCGCCATCAAATCGCCGGTGCGATTGTTTTGATAAAAGGAAAGCGGTTGATCGACGAGATGCGCGTAGAAATCCTGCCGCAGATCGTATTCCACATCGCGCGACATGCCGATTAAAATACGCCGCTGTAGAAAAAGAAAAATGCCGCTCACCAAACTAAGCCCGAACGTGGCGAGCGCATAACGCGTCAGCTTCCACCACGTCAAATCCTTGCGCAGTTCGTCTATCGCATTCCCGACGATAAGCGGAACGAGCAGCCCGATTGTCACAGAAGCGAGAATGCAAAGAACACCTATGACAAGGGATTTTTTGTAGGGGCGAAAGTAGCGCGCGAAATTTCTTAGATCGTGCATAAATGAATCAATCAGCGGGTTGCCGCATCGACAGCGACGATGGCGACAGACAAATTCGTGCCGCGCAAAACTCAAGCGAAAGGTCACCACACGCAAACACATATCATGCGCGATTTCGAGCGCAGATGCCACCCGCGAGCGTTGTCTGTAATGATTGTTTTGAAGTGTACAGCGGAAACGTGGCGAAAGTATGAAGCAAAAAGAGCAGGGAGCGAAGAAGGCACTTGCGCTTTCTTCGCTCCCTGCTTTTTTAATCTTTACTTCCGTGTTGCGGCTTTTTACGCGAGCGGCAGGCTGTGCGCGGCTTGCGCCGCTTGCACATCGTTCGCTCCATTGAGGATTTCGCTGATGTCGTACATGTCGTCGGTTAGCTCGGTTTCGGCTTCGGCGGGAATGGCGACGCGGTTGCGCCCGGAGTGTTTGGCTGTGTAAAGCGCGCGGTCTGCGGTTGTCACGAGTTGGTCGCGCGAGGTGGCGTGCAGCGGAAACGTGGCGACGCCGAAGGATGCCGTGATGTATCCGACGCCGGGAACTTCCGTTTTTTCGATGCGCGCGCGCAAGCGTTCGGCGACGGCGTGCGCGCCTTCGATGCTTGCCTGCGGCAGAATCACAGCGAACTCTTCGCCGCCGTAGCGCGCTGCCGTATCCACGCCGCGCAATTCTTCGCGCATACACTCGGCGAGCGTGCGCAAGGCGATGTCGCCCGCATCATGCCCGAAATTATCGTTGACGCGCTTGAAGTGGTCTATGTCGAGCATGATAAGCGATACGGGCTGGCGCATACGCGTCGCCAGATGCAAATCGCGCTCTAACTGCATCTCGAAGGAACGGCGGTTGAAGCAGCCCGTCAAGCCGTCCGTCAAAGCCTGCTGCTGCATTTGACCGAAGAGACGCGCGTGGTTGACGGCAACCGTGACCTGATCGGCGACGGTGCGCATCAGCAGCACTTCGTTTTCCTGCCAGATGCGCGTCGAATCGTCGGAGCGCACGAGCAAGACGCCCATAAAGCGTTCGTGGTAGATGAGCGGCACAACGGCGAGCGGGCGAATCTGTTGCGCTTCCGTGCCTGTGCTTTCGCGCCCGTCGAGCACATAGTTTTTGAAACGCCCTGCGAGACGAACATTATAAGCTTCGAGGTCGCCCATCAACTCTGCTTCTTCCGCGCCATTGTCGTTGTCTTCCTTGCCGTCGCGGAAATAACAGTTGGTGAGTTGCTTGTTCGCTTCGCCCGTGACGCGCAGCGCGCAGTGTTGAGCGTTGAGCGCGCGCCCGACTTCGTTGACGGTCGTTTGCAGAATGCTGTCGAGTTCGAGCGAGCTTCGGATAGCGGTGGCGATGCGGTTAATGGCGACTTCGCGCCCCGCTTGTTCCTGCAAAAGACGCGCGAGCTTTGTCGTCACGGAAACGGTCAATTGAAGCGAGGTCGCCTTCGGCATCGAAGTCCGCACGGCGTCGGCGAAGGCTGTCGCTTGAAACGGGCGCTCGGCTGTCACGCGCGCCATTAAATATTCGAGCGCGGAATAAACTATGTCCGGCTCGAACGTCCATATTACTGCGTCGCCGCCGCCCTCCGTGCCGTCCTCATCCGTGTCGCGGACAGATGCCAGCAAAGCGGAAAAGCGCGCGTCCGCAATCACGACGAAACGCTCGTAGCCTTTGTCCTGCTCGGTTCGTTTAAGGAGTATCGGTTCACGGTCTTGATCGTTGGTGCGCAAAGGCAGTTCGTTGAGCGCGTCGCCGGGCGAAACGAAAAAGAATGCCTTGTGAGCCGCGCGCCCGATTTCGCGCACTCGCGCAAGATCGCGCATAGAGCGTTCGGCGACCAGCGGCAGGCTTTCGACCATCAGCGCCGCCAGATTATTTTCAAGCACTACGTCTTCAAAATAACGATGAAGCTGGGCAATGGTCTGCTCTGCGCAGCGGACGGAAGTAAGCTGGCGGGGGTGTTGAACGAGCAGTGCGTGATAAAGAGAGTGCATGTGCGTTAGCGGTGAGGAGC
>JBPCOJ010000010.1:0-17179 GCA_051000345.1 Pyrinomonadaceae bacterium
AACATCGTTTGATTCGCAAAGTCTTGGCTCATACAGTGATGGTCTTTTTGAATCTACGACTTGGTCGTGACCCATTAGACCTTGATGGTCTGGTCTCGGCTTAAAAAGAGTCACACATTAGGTGAGACATAACTAAGCAATCCTACTTGGACTAAGTATATAGCGGCAACAACAGCATACCAAGAAGGCCAATCTAAATTCAGATAATATGTTAATCCCATGACTACGATAAATCCGGGAAGGTTTAATAGCCCACCAATCAAGCCAACAATGCCTCCTTCAGGGCCAGCATGTCCCCATCCGTAAATTGACATAGGTAGAATAGCTATGCTTTCAATCTCTAAGCTACGAATCAGTGCTTTAATGAGTGTAGCCCGATCCAAATAATGAATTTTCGACTGTTTAGGTTTGAGGTTCATTATAGTGAGAGGAAGCAACCCAATATGGCTTATGTGCTTGCTTTTACGGCGCGGCTTTTCTTTGCTTTGCGCACGTCGCGGTGCGTTGCCTGCGCGTCGAAACCGGAGCGGCGCAGGCGTGCGGCGAGCGCGTTGGCGATCATCACGGAGCGGTGGCGTCCGCCCGTGCAGCCGATTCCGACCGTCACGTAAGATTTGCCTTCGCGCTTGTAAAGCGGCAGCAGATAATCGAGCAGTTCGGCAAAGCGTCGCAGAGTTTCGTTGACATCCGTTTGCGATTTGAGGAATTCGACGATGCGGCGGTCATGGCCGGAGAGGTCGCGCAGTTCCGGTATAAAGTACGGATTCGGCAAATGGCGCACATCGAAAAGCAATTCCAGATCGCGCGGGCTGCCGTATTTATGCCCGAAGCTCAAGACTTGAACGTGCATCGGCGTGCCTTCCGCGCCCGGATTGAAACGCTCGACAAGTAAGCGGCGCAAGGTGTGAACGGTGTGATCGGAAGTGTCTATGATGAGGTCTGCGAGGGAGCGTATGTTCGACATCGCGCGGCGCTCTGTTTGAATCGCTTCGAGAAGGCCGCCGCCCGTGTCCGCCGGATGCGGGCGCCGCGTTTCGCTGAAGCGGCGCAGCAGAGCTTCATCCGAAGCTTCTAGGAAAAGCACGAAGACTTTTAAGCCGCGCTCGCGCAAGGCTTGCAGTTGCGTTTCAAACTCGACGAGGAAATGGCCTTCGCGGATGTCTATGACGAGGGCGGCGTGGTCTATGCGCGCGGCTTCTTCTTCGTCGTTCGATTGAACGAGGCGCGCGAAGACGGGCAGCAGAGTGACCGGCAGATTATCGACGCAGAAGAAACCCAAATCCTGAAAGGCATTGGTCGCCGAAGACATGCCGGAGCCGCTCATGCCTGTGATAACCAGAATGTCAGGCCCACCGCGCTTTTCAACGGCAGGCTGTGATCTGTTCATCATAAATATTTCCGGCGCGCGTTTTTCGGCGATTTATCCAACCAAGAATCAAACTAATAGCAGATAAAGGAAACTTGCCACAGAGACACAGAGGCACAGAGTAAAGTGGGTATAAAAGAGATTTGAACTCGGCTTTAACCTTTCTTAATATCTCTGTGCCTCTGTGTCTCTGTGGCTAATCCTTCGCTTTCGTTAGATGCTCTAAGGTTCGATTAATCCGAAGTCGCCGTCCTTGCGCTTGTAAAGCACGCCGAGGCGGTTGGTGTCGGCGTCGCGGAAGACTAGAAATTGATCGGCGGCATCGGCGAGTTGCAAGGAAGCTTCTTCGGCAGTCATAGGCTTAACGTCATAACGCCGTGCAGGAACGATTCGCGGAGCGCGCGGCGCGGCTTCTAATTCATCCAAGCCGTCCGGCTGCGGCGCAACCGATGCGGCTGATTTCGCCGTTTGCTTGCGGTCAATGATTTTCTTTTTCAGCTTGAGCGCCTGCTTTTCGATTTTGGCGATGGCGCGCGTCAAAGCTATGTACATATCGGCGTTGGCATCTTTAGCAGTCAAAGTGTGCTCGCGCCAGTGAAGCAGGACTTCGCCGATTTGACGATTTTTTTCAACTTCGAGGATGACGTGGACGCGTGCTGTGGAATTGTTGAAAAGGTGTGAGAGTTTTTGAAAGTGATCTTCGACGTGCTGGCGCAGCGCAGGAGTTACGTCCATGTGCCGCCCTGTGTATTCAAACTCCATAGGAGTTTTGCCCTCCATGATAGCTTCGGCGCACGGATCAGACCCTAAGACGCGAAGGAAACGCGCGGGCGTTCCTTTGACCTGTGGCCGACAGCGAATGATTTAATTACGAAAGCTAAAATCTTATAAGCCAGCACGCGCGGCAAAAGCAAATCACGAAGCGTCTTCAGAAAACAATTCAGACGATTGCGCGGCGCTCGCGCGAGCCGGGAATGTGCATTTGATCGCGGTATTTGGCGACGGTGCGGCGCGATAATTTCATGCCGCCTTTGATTAAAATCTTGACCACCTGATCGTCCGTGATCGGATTATGCGTGTCCTCTTCTTCTATCAACTTTTTGATTTGCAATTTGATAATGCGCGTCGAGACTTCTTCGCCGTCTTCGTTTGTCATGCCTTCGGTGAAAAAGCGGCGGAGTTCGATAACGCCCTGCGGCGTGTGCGCGTACTTGCGATTGACGACGCGCGAGATGGTCGAAAGGTGCATCCCTATGTCTTCGGCGATGTCCTTGAGCATCATGGGCTTGATGTACTGCACGCCTTTGTCCAGAAATTCGCGCTGGCGCTGAACGATACATTCGACGACTTTGTAGATCGTTTGCTGGCGATGTTCAATGTTGCGCAGAAGGTCTACGGCGGAGCGAACTTTGTCGCGTATAAAGTCGCGCGCTTCCTTGGAAGTATCCGGCTGCTTCATCATCTGCTGATAATTCTGGCTGATGCGCAGGCGCGGGCTGCCGTCGTCGGCGAAATAGATAACGTAATCATCGTCGAGCTTTTCGATGTATATTTCCGGCGCGATTAAGATCGGCTCATCCGAAGCGTACCGCCTGCCCGGATACGGATCGAGCGCGCGAATCACTTTTAATTCTTCGAGCAAAGCTTCGACTGTCGTGCCGAGTTGTTTGGCAAGGTTAGGCAGTTTGTGATGCTGTAGTTCCGGCAAATAATCGCGTATCAACTGCGCCGCTAAACGATCCGATTCGCCGCGTGCTTCCAATTGCACGAGCAAACACTCGCGCACGTCACGCGCGCCGCAGCCTGTTGGTTCGAGCTGCATCACGATCTGGCGCGCGTTCTCGATCATTTCATCCGGCCAATTGCCCTGCTGCGTTATCTCTTCGTTCGTCGCAACGAGCCGCCCGTCGTTGTCCAGATTTCCGATGATGCACTCGGCGGCATAGCACACTGCGCCTTTGAGCGGACTCATGCGCAATTGCCATTCGAGATGTTCGGAGAGCGACGGCGGGCGCGTCAGAAATTGCTCGAACGTCGGCCCGTCTTCCCTGTGCTCAAACTCCTGCGTCTTGTAACCCGGATCGAGATATTCCTGAAACTCGCGCCCGAAATCTATTTCTTCAAAGGCATCGCGCCCGGCTTCGTCTGCGCCGAAATCTTCGCTTGCTTCGATGTTATCCATTGCCGCCGGATCGCTTATCTCAGCAGCATCCGTCGGCTCGTTGAGATACGCCGCGAGAGCTTCGGCATCGCCCGCGCCATTTTCCGATGAGCCGTTGTGCTCGCCAACCTCCGCGCCGTTGGAGTTGATGAGTTCGGCGTTGGAAGGCTCCGCGCCCGCCGTGTGGTCGAGCAGATTCGCCGCCAGCTCGTTTGTTTCCTCCTGCTGCTGCACTTCTTCGAGCACAGGATTTTCGAGCATTTGCTGCTGAATCAACTCGCTCAATTCGAGCGTCGTCATTTGCAGCATTTCTATGCGCTGGCGCAACTGCGGCGTCAGCACAAGGCGCTGCGATAAATTGGTCGTCAGCTTAACGGACATCGTTTGCTTGAAAGGCTAATCGAAAAAATGGGTCGGGAATGTTTTAAGTTTCGCGCGCGTCGTTTCGCGCCGGGAGAGATTATAACCGATTTCGCAGCGGATATGTGCAAACGTTTCGGCGTCGAGAAAAATTTTATTAGAAGTTCACCAGAAATTCACTTGCGAAAGTTTACATGCGGAATTTGTCGCCGAGGTAAAGCCGCCGGACTTCCGCATCCTCCGTGAGTTCGCGCGGCACGCCGGAGCGAAAGATGCGCCCGTCGGCCATGATGTACGCGCGATCCGTGACGCCCAAGGTTTCGCGCACGTTGTGATCCGTTATCAGAATGCCGATGCCGCGCCCGCGCAGATAAAGAATCAATCGCTGAATATCATCAATCGCCTTCGGGTCGATGCCTGCGAACGGTTCATCGAGAAGTATAAACTGCGGGTCTGTGGCGAGCGCGCGGGCGATTTCCGTGCGACGGCGTTCGCCGCCCGATAAAGCGTCGCCGCGCGTATGCCTTACGTGCGCGATGCCGAATTCTTCCAGCAGTTCTTCGAGACGTTTGAAACGCTCGCGCCGCCGCATCTTCAAAGTTTCGAGCACGGCGAGAATGTTTTGCGCCGCCGTCATTTTGCGAAAGACGGACGGCTCCTGCGGCAAATAGCCGACGCCGAGCCGCGCGCGCAAATACATAGGCAGCTTCGTGATGTCTCTCTGCCCTAGATGGATGGAGCCGCGCTCCGCGCGCTCAAGCCCGATAATCATATAAAATGTCGTCGTCTTGCCCGCACCGTTTGCGCCCAACAGCCCGACCACTTCGCCCTGCTCGACGTGCAGGCTCACGCCGTCAACGACGCGCCGCCTGCCATAAGATTTTTCGAGATTCGCCGCGACAAGCGCCGTCCCCGAACGAGCAAATGTTTCATCGCTTCGCCCGCCGCTGCTTGCGGTAACAATAGGCGGCGACGATGCTTCATTCTCTACATCCGTGATGAGAGTGCTCATGGCTTTTGGCGTATGCGGTGCGTGGAGTGAACGCGCCCTGTTGACTGCGCGCCGCGCGGATCATCCGATACCACTCGATTCTCGCGCAGGTAAACCGTCAGGCGCGGCGCTTCGGAATTTCCCTGCTCAGCGTCTTCGACATGCGCTGGATTTCCCTTCAACACAAAGGTATCGTCGGCGGCTGTATACTGCGCCCAATCGCCTGTGCCGCGTCTGCCGGGCTGCGTCAGCACGACGTTGCGCTGCGCGAGGCTGCGCTCGACTTCGCCGGTTTCCTTCATCAAAAAGACATCGCATACTTCGCTCGTCACGCGATCCGTTCCCTGCTTCACGTCAACGTGGCCTTCGTAATGCAGCAAGCGATCCGTGTCTTGATACGACATTCGATCCGCCGTCACGAACACAGGCACGACTTCGCGTGTCCCGCTGGCCGTCTTCGACTTCGCTTGATAAAGCGCGCTTTGCACGTTTGTTTCCGCTTCCATGCGTTTGTTGTCGCGGTAGATCGTCAGGCGTTCGCCGCGCACGAAGTTGTCGTCCTGCCATGCGCGCGCATTGCCCGTATAAACGGCGACGCCCGCCGTGTGCTGAAACTCCGCGCGGTCTGCAACGACGAAGACGGGGCTTTTCGCTTTCGCAAACGGCGTCGCGCCGTTTGTTTGTTCCTGACTGTAATACGTCGTGTTGGTTTTGCCGCGCCCGTAAGAGATTTTCTTGAGTGTGTCGGAATCTATCTCGGCGGCTTTAAGGCGCGCGCGCGAATCCCACACGACGGGTTCGCCGCCGCGCAAGCGCACTACGCCGTCTGTCGCCGCATACGAGATGTTCATCGCACGCCCGTTGCGATCAGCTTCGTTGAAAGTCGCGTCGCCAAGGGCGTCCACGCGTTCGACATCTTGCCCTTCGCGCGCAAAAACAGCTATCAGCTTTTGCGATGTAAGCGTGCGCGTCGCGCGTGATGCGGTTGGCTGCACAGGCTCGATTGTCGCCTTTACGACGCCGCCGCTGCCCGTGAATTCACGCGCGAGATTTCCGCCCTCATAAAAAGCGCAATCGAAGCGTTGGGCGACAAGAGTTTTGCGTTCAGCCGCCGCAGTTTTCTGCACCGGATCGACAAAGAGTTCGGCATTGCCGACGGCTTCCGCGCGCTCCAAATCCTTGCCTGTCGAGCGCCAGTAAAGATGCACTGTATCCGCCGTCAAACGCTTGCTGGCAGCGCGCGGATCATTCTGGTGCGACTTCGGCGCGGCGAGAGTCAAGACGGAACGCCCGCCTTCCGTGCGCATCTCCTTTAACAGACTCTGCGTGTCCTGTGCTTGAAAGCTTACTTCGAGATTATTCGCGCCGTTTAATTGCATCTGCGAATCCGCGTCGAGACTTTGCGCGCGAACATCGCGTAGGGCGACGGCGCGCTGAAGTCTTTGATCGGCATCGAGAAAAAAGTCCATGTCTGCGGAATGAACTTCCGCCGCGCGGCCTTCGGTCATCGAACGCAGATAAGAATTACCGCGCGCTTCGATTTTCTGCAAATGCTTTTGCTCGTTGAGCGTGGCGGCAATCGCGTCGCCGCTCATGGTGTCGCGCTCTTGTTCGGCGGTAACGCCGCCCGTGAAATTGAGCTTCATCGTGGCCTGTTCAAATACGGCTTGCGCGGAACGAATCGTCACGGGGCGCGAGCGTGCGTTCGCTTTGGCGGGAGCGTTCTCTTGCGCATTCGGCGCAACGGTGATTTCGACGTTGCTGCGCAAATCGAGGCGCTTGTTTTTGGCGTCGAGCACCGCGCCCGTCGCGTGGCCGGAAACATTTTCGCGCTGAAAAGTCACAGGCGCGCCGGTTTCCGCCACTTCTGTTTTTTGATTGTAAACAAGGGAGTCCGTCTTCGTCGTCAGATTATTACGCGTAGAGATATTGACATCGCCCTTGAACGAAACGAAACCCTTCTCTGCGTCATACATCGCGCGCTGTGCAATAATCGTGTCGGGCTTATCACCAACTGCCGGATATACCTTCAGCTGTACGTCTTCGAGTTCGTGGTGCTTGTCTAAATAAGTCACGTCGCGCGCCGCCTTGAGCCAGAAACGCAAGCGATCATTCTGCGTATCGCGCCGCTCGAAGCCATCGAAGACGGCTGTCACTTGCTTCGACAATTCCGGCGATCCCGGAATCATCACGAACGGCTTGTAATTCCGATGACGATAATACGAAATCGAAACGACGACGATGCCGCCAATCAGCACGCACAATGCGACGAAGCGCAGCACCAGCGGCAGCCGCGCCCGCAAGCCGACAATCGATACTTTTCTTCGTCTTATTTCCTGCATGATAAATCAAGATGCTGGATGTTAGATATTAGATGTTAGTCAAAGGCCGAAACCAACATCTAGCATCCGGCATCTTCCTTTGCGTCCTGCGCGACTAATTGCAAGCGGGTTTCGTTGCGCCAAGTATTGGCCTCGACTGTGTAGGCGAGTTCGATACGCGTGTTCGGGCGAAGCGTTAGATTTGCTGATTCTTCCACGCCGTTCCACCACACGACTTCAAACTGTTGGTCGTCGTTCGACGCGACGCGCAGTTTCAAATGCCGCTCCTTCATCACCAGCGGATCGCGCGTAATGCGCAAGCCTTTGGTCATAAAAACAGGGCGGCGATTGCCGACGCCGAACGGCTCTAATTGCTGCAAATCTCCGGCTAAACGAAGCGTGACAAACTCCGGCTCGATTTCCGCGTCGATATGAAGAACAGGCAGCAAGTCCTCTTCGCTCAAACAGGCGGCGGCGTGTTCGTTGAGCCTTTGGCGCAGTGCATCGACGTGCTCACGCTTAATCGTCAGGCCAGCCGCGTGCGAATGGCCGCCGAACTTCTCGAATAAATCCGCGCATTCGTCCAAACCGTTCAAAAGATGGTACGGCTCGATGCTGCGCGCGGAGCCATGCCCCAGATTATTTTCGAGCGAGATAACGATGCACGGGCGATGCAGCCGCTCGCTGATTTTCGACGCGGCGATGCCGATCACGCCTCTATGCCAATTTTCGCCCGCGATCACGGCGACGTGCGACGCTTTACCATTGCTCGCACTCTTCAGCGTTTCCCATTCTTCAAACGCGAGCTTTGTGATTTCGCGTTGCACAAGCTGGCGCTCGCTGTTTCGAGTGTCCAATGCTTCGGCGAGTTTACGCGCTTCATCCTTGTTTGCAGTTTCAAATAGCTCGACGACGGCGCGCGCCGCATCCATTCTCCCGGCGGCGTTAATGCGAGGGCCGAGACGAAAGCCCAGATCGGTGGCGCTGACGCCGCGCCCGTCGCCGCAGCCCGCGACTTCCATCAAAGCGCGCAAGCCCGGATTCGTCGCCTTCGGTAAATCCGCGAGGCCGAGCGCGACGATGACGCGATTTTCTCCCGTCAACTGCGCAACGTCCGCGACTGTGCCGATGGCGACCATTTTCAAAAAGCCTGCGACGAGTTGCTCGCGCCCGCGTTCACGCAAAAGCGCGTGTACGAGTTTGAACGCGACCCCGACGCCCGCGAGATTTTTATCAGGGTACGGGCAATCCCGCTGGTTCGGATTAAGGACGCAAAACGCGGGCGGCGCGCCTAAAGTTTCGTCCGGCAAATGATGATCCGTGACGATGACATCTAGCCCGACGCTCTGCGCCCAAGCGAGCGGCTCAAAGGCGCGTATGCCGCAATCGACGCTGATGACGAGCTTAAACCCGTTTGCCTTCGCTTCTTCGAGCGCGGGCTGTTGAATGCCGTAGCCGTCCTTGAAGCGGTGCGGAATGTGATAGCCCGTCTCGGCTCCCAATAATTTCAATGCGCGCAACAGCACGACTGTGCCGGTTGTGCCGTCAACATCGTAATCGCCGTAAACGAGTATGCGCTCTCCTTGCTCTATGGCGCGTTGAATGCGAGCGACGGCGGCGCTCATGCCGAGCATTAATGACGGATCGTGAAGTTGATCGTGCGAGGGGCGCAGGAATTTTCGCGCGGCAGTTTCATCCGCGTAGCCGCGCGCGACGAGCAGCGCCGCGACGACAGGCGAAACACCGAGCGCATCAGCAAGCGCGGCGGCTTCGCGCACGTTCGTGTCGCGCACTATCCAGCGTTTTCCGGTTATCACAAGTTCCACTGTTTCACTCTGCGAACCAGCCGTTTTGATCCAGAAGTTTGACGCCGATGCGTTGTTTGCCGTCTGCGGAATCTGTCCAGACGCCGTTGACTTCGGCTTCGATGGCGCGTCCGAAGGGCGGCGTCAAACGCACGACACTGCCGATTTCAACGCTGATGTCTGTAATTAAAGTTGCGCCGCCGCGACTTACCTTAACGGCCTCGCCGCTTTGCTGGAAAGGCTCGCCGCTGCTGTCGCGGCCTTCGATCAAAACGGCAAAATCGACAGGCACGCGCGGGCTGCGCTGGCGTTGCGATGCGGAATTAGCGTTGCGGATATTCGGCGCGCGCTTCGTATCGTTTCCCATAAAGTTCACCCATGCCCTTTAATGCTTTTCATCGTCGGACAAGTGAGGACTCGTCCATGCGGAAGAAGGGCAAGATGGAGTTTACAGAATCTTGGCGATTTATGTTAGCGGACAGGCGGCGCGGTAAAGTCGGCACGGACAAGAGCCGTGTGGTGACTTGGTGAAGCGGACTGAACCGAAGCGGCTTTTGCGTTGTCTGAAGGTTGTATAAAGTGGCCGGAGAGCAAAATCAAGATGAGCGTTCCGACGATCAGGCGATAGCCGATGAACACGCCCGTCGAGTGCGTGCGTAGATACCGCAGCAGAAAAAAGATCGACGCATAGCCGACGACGCCCGCGATGATGGTTGCGACGACAAGCGAAAAGCCCGTGCCTGTCGGTAATTTATGGACGGCTTCTTTTAGTTCGAGCAATCCGCTCGCGGCGACGGCGGGAATCGAAAGTAGAAACGAAAAACGCGCCGCCGTCTCGCGTGTTTCTCCTGCGAAAAGCCCGCCCATAATCGTCGAACCCGAACGGCTCGAACCCGGTATCAGTGCCAGCACCTGCGCGCCGCCAACCGCAAGCGCGTCGCCCACTCCCAACTGTTCCATTGTGCGCTGCCGCTTGCCGACCCATTCGGCGAAGACGAGCAGCAGCGCGACCACGATCATCATCGTCGCAATCACCCACAGATTCTTAGTGAAGGTTCCTTCGATTTGTTTCTTGAACAGCAAGCCGACCACGCCGACGGGCAGCGAACCGAGAATGACGAGCCAGCCGAGCCGCGCATCGCGCGATAAGCGGGAGGGACGCGCGCCTGTTTCCGCAGCTTCGCGCAGCGCCGCAGGGCTTTGCTGCCCGCGCAGAAGCGCGATGTGATCCGACACAAAAGCGAGCAGGATGTTCCAGATGTCGCGCGCAAAATAAAGAAGCACGGCGGCGAGCGTGCCGAGTTGGATAACGGCAATCGAGGCGGTGTTGCTTTCGGCGCGAAGAGTTTCGTCCATGCCGCTGAAGAGATGCAGCGCGCGGCTCGCAAAAATCAGATGCGCCGTCGAACTGACGGGAATAAACTCCGTCAGACCTTGAACGATGCCGAGAATGATGGCTTGCAGTAAGTTCATAAGCGATGTGGATTGAATATCCGTTTCGAGGAAATTGAAATGCGACAGCTAATCTAAATTATCTATGCCTGACTACTGCCGCTTTACTAGCACAACTCCGCGACGTGTTCGCCCAACACGCGCAAGGCTTTTCCCAGATCGTCTTGCTTGATTAAAAGATTGTCGCGCGAAAAGGCCGAGAGAGCGCCGACGCTGATGCCCTCCGCTGCAAGAATCTGTGTCACGCGCGCCAGATAGCCGACGACGTTCCAATCCAATTCGAGATTGAATGTGACGAGACGAAATCCGCCTTCGACTCGTGCCTCGCGCGCCGCATGACGCATCGCGCGCCAATCCGTTTCATCGAGCAAGAGGGTTACTTCATGCGCGTCGCGCAAAAGCATATAAGGCGCGCTCCCGCGCGGGCTAAGTTCCGGGTTTTCAAGCAGCCGCGCCCATTCCTGATGTTGCAGTCCGATTAGAAAATAAGTTTCCGGCGCGACTTCAACGCGTGTTCGTTGGAGTAATTCATCAACGTTCATGCGCGCATCCGGCAAGGCTGCTGTCAACGATTCGTTCAAATCATTATTGCTCATTTGCGTGTTTTAGACTTGAACGATAACCGGCGTGATGACGGGACGCGCGCCCGTTTGCTTTTGCACGAATCGCTTCGCTTCCAGACGCACGCGCTCCTTAAGCAAGCTGGTATCACCGAGTTCTGCGCTCGTCGCCTTCTCGACGGCTTCCGCGATAACTCGCTGAATATCCTTGACGAAGCCGTTCGAGCCGTCAATGCCGAGCACGCCGCGCGCGACGATTTCCGGCGTGGCTTCGAGCGCCCTCGTTTCTTCGTTGATCGTCACGACACACATCAGCACTCCGTCGCCCGCGAGTTGTCTACGTTCACGCACAGTCTCGCGGTCAATTTCTTCAAAGCCGCTTTCGTCGATGAAGGTGCGCCCGATGTCTTGGTGCGCGGTGACGACTGCGCGCTGGCTGTCGAGTTCCAGCACGTCGCCGTTTTCGATCAGGATGACGTTTTCTTCTTTGTAGCCGAGATGATTTTTGATGAATTCTTTGTGGCGAAACAGCATACGGTATTCGCCGTGAATCGGGATGACGAATTTCGGGCGCACGGCTTCGGTCATCAAACGCATGTCTTCCTGCGAGGCATGGCCGCTAACGTGAATCAAGCGCCGTTTTTCTTCGATGATGTTTGCGCCGCGTTTATAAATGCAACCGATCAGGCGCGAGATGGCGCGCTCGTTGCCCGGAATGATGCGCGCCGACAGCACGACCGTATCGTGCTCCTCAATCGTCATTCCCTTGTAACTGCCCATCGCCATTTGCGAAAGCGCCGCGCGCGGCTCGCCCTGCGATCCTGTGACAAGCAGCACGACTTCGTCATCATCCATGCGCTTTGTTTCATTCAGCGAGACGAGCAATCCGTCCGGTATGTCCAGATAACCCAAGTCTGTGGCGATGTCCACATTCTTAATCATCGAGCGCCCCATCACGCAGACTTTGCGATTGAATTGCTGCGCGACATCGAAGACGATTTGCAGGCGATGAATCGAAGACGCGAAGGCGGAAACGATGATCCGCCCGCGCGCTTCCGAGAAAAGTTCTTCAAATGCCGGAACGACGGCGCGCTCCGAAGGCGTGCGTCCCGTCACAGTCGCATTCGTCGAATCGGAAAACAGAGCGAGCACGCCTTCCTGCCCGTAACGGCGGAACGTGCGCATGTCAATCGGATCGCCGATCACGGGCGTTTCGTCTACCTTGTAATCGCCTGTGTGAATAATCGTGCCGACGGGCGTCGTGATGGCGAGCGCAAAACAATCTACGAGCGAATGCGCGACGGTGATAAATTCGATGCTGAAGGCTCCGAGTCGAATCGTATCGCGCGCCTCGACGCGGTGCAGCAACACATCTTCCAAAAGCCCGTGTTCTTCGAGTTTGCTTGTCGCAAGCGCGATTGTGAAATGCGAAGCGTAAACAGGAAGGTTAAACTTTTTCAGCAAGTAAGGCAGCCCGCCGAGATGATCCTCATGCCCGTGCGTGAGCACGACGGCGAGAAGATTGTCCCTGTATTCTTCGAGAAAATCGAAATCGGGAACGCAGACATCGACGCCGTAAACGCTTTCTTCGGGAAAGCCCATGCCCGCATCGACGATTATCATATCGTCGCCGAAACGCAGCGCCATACAATTCATCCCGAACTCGCCGATGCCGCCGAGCGGAATGATCTCCAAAAAATTACTCACTATTTTTTCTTTCCTACTCTCTGAAACAAATGCCCGGCGACGAAAGCAATCGTCGCTCGACCATGCGAAATTAAGCCGAGCAGTATAGCATAATGACGCTACCGGCACGGCCTACCGGCATTCCGAAGAAAAAGCCATACACGAAAGCGCGCGCCGCGCCTTCCGCAGACAAGGCGCATGAAATCCACGCCTAAGGCTTGAACAAATTGGCGTAGTAAGGTAAAAACTTTTGTGAACGATTTTTGCGGCGGCTATAGTTCAGTTGGTTAGAACGCCTGATTGTGGTTCAGGAGGTCGTGGGTTCGAGCCCCACTAGCCGCCCATCCAAAATTAACGAAAGAGAAAAAGACGAGCAGCAATGTTCGTCTTTTTCTTTTACATGGCGACTGTTATACAAGAAGCAAACTTTATGACGGAGCGCAGGCGTTTCCGGGTGAACTGTATGAGCTTAACGTGTGTATCCCGCCGGATGATTGATCTCTATGCCGGAGCGATCTGTGAGAATTTTGATGCGATGAAAGCCCTTTGCCGTGTGCGTCGAAAGATACGTGAGCGCGAGTTGTTTGCCGAGCGAAGTGGTTAGCTCGCTTAGGAACGGATCGAAGCTGACGGGCGCGCCTGTGCCTTGAAAAAACGCTTGCCCGCCGGTTTCGTCCGCGAGCCTTTGCAAAGAGCCTTGCGCGTAGTTGACGAGAATCGAGTTGCCGTTCGTCGGCGCTCCCTCTGTCGGCGCGTAAATCGAATAAACGGCGGCGCTCGCGCGCTGCGCTTCATTAATGGCGCGCTGCAAATCTATGCTCTGCGAAGGCGATGCGCTATCTATGCCGCGCGATGCGTCAAGCCCGTCCGAGACGACGAGCACGGCGCGCCGTCCCGCCGGAAGCGACTCGAAACGCTTGAGCGCTTCGACGATTTCCACGTATGGATTAAAGGGCGCGTTGTTCGCAAAGCCGGACGGCGCGCGCACGGCGGCGGCGGCGCGCGCGAGATCGGTTGTAAACTTTTGCCTTACTTGCAGCGAGCCGGTTCTGATCGTTCCGACAAAAACGCGCGAGCCTGCTGGCAAGCGGCGTATGAAATCTTTGATCGCGGGAATGTCATTGCCAACGGATGAAACGACGTTATCCTGTATGAGCACGGCGACGGCGAGCGGCGTCGCTTCGCCCATCGCGCGCAGTGAAAGCACGTTTTGGTTTTCTCCGTCCTCGCGCACGGTAAAATCAGCCGCCGCCAATTCGCCCGGTGCAATTCCCTTGCGCGTCTTCACCGTGATCGGAATGGTGACGGAACGCACCATGCCATTGCCACGCGAAGAGGAATTCCCTGAACTTCCCGCGTCGTTAGGCTTAAGAACTGGCGGGCGCTTTTGCTGGCTCACACCACTAACCAACGTCATGTTCAAAACAAAAGCGACGAGCATCGCCTTCACAGATAAACCGGCTAAAAATTTTAAGAAGTTACTCATATTTTCTCTTGCACCATGTCGGCTCGAATGGATTGTTAAGCGTTGTCTGTCCCGCTTAATTACGACCAAGCCTCAATAACCAGCCTCTTAAACATCGTCACGGATAGAATCGTCGTGTTTACAAGCTTCTGCGCTTCCATAAAATCTTTATCGCCCGTGATGAGATATTCAGCGTCTGCCGCCAGCGCACACTCAAGGAACTTCGCATCTTTTCTGTCACGCGGAAAATCCATTTCGATGTTTGCTTGGACAGTGGTTGTCAGCGTATCGAACATTTCATTCCATTTACGCAATATGTCTTCGGGCAATCCGAATTTAGCGCGCCCCATGACGGCTTTATATTCTTCCAGAATGGCGGCTGAAACTATCCACTCAAACTCGAGTTGCCCGTCGACAAATACGATTACCGCTTCCGGGTCTCTGTCTTTCTAATGCTGCCGGTACGACTACGTTGGTGTCGATGACAACTTTCAATGACCGCTCCGGTAGGCTTCGACTTCCCGCATCACATCGTCTTCGCTGATAACTCTTGCTTGCGGCAGAGACTGTGTGGCTTTGAATAAATCTGTCAGCTCTTGGACGCGCGCCGTCCTATCTTCATCTTTAGCAAGAACGACTATTTCAATTTTCTGTCCGGCATGAAAGGGAAGGTTCGACAGAACGACTCGCTTCGGGTCTTTAACAATTAAATAGGTTCGATACGCTTTCATAAATCGCTCCGTTAATGTGTGATGTAATTATACCCGACTTCAGGGAAGCGCCCAATTGATACTATTCCCGCACCGGATCATTTGCATAGCGCGTATCGCCAAAACTGCCGCGCGTTGGCGAGAGCCGTTTGACGGTAGTATGATTGTATATCGTTGCAAGGAATAATTACTGCCCGGTTTCAGATTAAGTGTAAAGATGAACGATTCCCTTTCAACATCCCAAGTGCCAGCCCGTGACCGATTGATGCTGCGCGTGCTCGGCTATGCGCCGTGGCTCGCCTTCCTTCTCGTCGCGCTGCCTGTGCCGCTTTATTTTCTGCTGCGTAGATTGACGGCGACAGAAGACGCGGGCGTTTATGTGCTGCTCTTTCTCGTCTCGCTCGGCGTTGGGTCAATCGTCGGATTTCTCGTTGCGATGCTGTTATTATTTTATCGCACGCGCAGGCAAAAGCGTGTGCGTGAACAGCTCGCGGCGGACGGCATTACGGCCTCAGAGCTTTCATGGTTCATGCCGGAATTGACAACTGCCGAACGAAAAACGCTCAACGGCATTGAAAAACAGAACCCGCTTCTCGCAGACGCTTACCGCGAAACGCTCGCCGTGCGATTGACGGCGACGCGCGTGCTCAAGAGCGCCAAACGCGAACTCGTCGCCGTTGAAAACCGAAAAAACCGTCTAGTTTACAGCAGCGAAGCGCAGGCGAAGGAAGAGTTGCAGCAGGAGTTGCAGCAGGAGTTGCAGCAGGACGCTGGACGGCTCGAAACAACGGCGCGAACGGCGCAGGAACGCGAAGCGGAAGCCGTCTTGCGTTTGCAATCCATTGAAGCGATGGCGGGGCGCGGCGCGAGCGTTGCCGAAACAGAAACGGCGCTCGCACGTCTAGACCTTGCGCGCGGCACCGTCCCCCTCGGACTCGAATCCGCCAGACTCGAACAGGAAGCGCACCGTCAAACGCAACAGGAATTGCGCAAACTAACTTAACGACTCATTTCAAAATTGCAGAAGTGTTGACGAGCACTGCGATGCAATTATCCGCTGGCACTCTGTAATTTATGGTTTAGAGTATGTTCAATTGCCACTAGCTTCAGCTAGTGGATCAGATGAAGTAAGTATTGTGGCTTTAGCCGAACTCTTCGGCTAAAGCCGCATTCTCTCTTGCCTTTGTCCTCCAGCTAAAGCTGGAGGCAATTTATCAATTTACTATCTTTACCTTGCGCTAGATTTCTTTACCTTACACTAGCTTTGTTTTCCTATTCGCTTATCCAAATCCTGCAAACGATAAACGCCCGTCTCGATTCGCTGCGCGTAGCCTTCTTCGACCAGCGCGCGATTGCCAAGCCCCGCGTCCGCGCGAGAGAGGCCGGAGGCTTTCGCCAATTCGCCGCGCAAGGTCAGCCCCGCGCAATCGAGATACGCGCGTGCCACTTCGCGTAGGGCGACTTCGCGCTTCGCTCTGATGTTCAACTCTGCGGCGAAACGGCTTTCGCTGATCGTCCAGATATAAGTGAACCATGGATCGTAGAGCGCTTCGCCGGGAATGGCCTTCATCGTGCGTTGCAGTTCGTCGAGCGAGCGCGTGAATTTAGCGCGGTCTTCGATGCCGGACGCTTCGCGCAAATCGCCCGTCGCCATTTCCCACTCGCCACGCAAAATCTTCAGCACCGCGCGCGCGTTCACAGACAGCACTTCCGCTTCCCTTCTTCGCGGCACTCCCCAGAGCGCGTTGAAATAAGGCACGAGCCGCGCCGCCACAAACATCGCGCGCCCCCGCGCAAGCTTCGCGTAATAGACGCGCCCGCGCCGCATCACTTCATCCTTCAAACGCCATGCGAGACTGCTCTCCGCATCCTTCTGCACGTTGCGCGGCATGTGCGCGTCGCGCCGCCCGCACACGGCGACGTACAGCGAAGGGCAAGGGCGGCGGCTGTCCGTCATCGCCTGCGCAAAGCCGACTTGTTCGATGAACTTTTCTGCTTCGAGCGCATCTTCGATTCGATGGTCAGCTTCGCGCCGCCAGAAACGGTCACGATAAGCTTCGACTTCTTCGGGCAGCGAATTCATCATAGGCTGCGAGGAACAAGCTGCTCCGGCGACAAAGAGATTTCGGCGATTCTCTCCGTAATGTTTTTCACTCCTGCGAAGCCCGGCAATCGCTCGACGCGTTGATTGACTTTTT
The DNA here is from genome assembly GCA_051000345.1 of Pyrinomonadaceae bacterium. Classification (GTDB taxonomy): domain Bacteria; phylum Acidobacteriota; class Blastocatellia; order Pyrinomonadales; family Pyrinomonadaceae; genus JBHENC01. Next base: position 17,076 of record JBPCOJ010000010.1, read on the forward strand.
TATCGAAGAACTCGACGCCGTTTTCTCCATCGAAGAGCGTGGCGATTAGATAATTCGTTTCGCTACGCGGCTTGGTTCCCTGCCCGACGGGTGTCCAGAATTTG